>CAYHFP010000027.1:0-10884 GCA_964355995.1 uncultured Candidatus Saccharibacteria bacterium
GGAGAACCAATTCCGATGATTCACTGCGAAAAATGTGGCTGGGTGACCGTGCCAGAAAAAGACTTACCGGTGACTTTACCAAAAGTAAAAAAATATGAGCCAACTGATAATGGGGAATCGCCTTTAGCGGTGATGGAAAAATGGGTCAATGTTGCTTGCCCAGCTTGTAAAGGGCCAGCCAAAAGAGAAACTGACACAATGCCAAATTGGGCCGGTAGTAACTGGTATTATCTTGCTTATACGGCACCAAAAATTTCAAATTTCAAATTTCAAAATTCAAATTCTGCGAAAGATATTGAGCAGTGGATGCCCGTGGATTGGTATAATGGCGGGATGGAGCACACTACACTGCATTTATTATATTCCAGATTTGTTTTTAAATTTTTGTGGGATATTGGCGCCGTGCCAAAAGCGATTGGTAATGAGCCTTACAAAAAAAGAACTTCGCACGGAATTATTTTGGCCGAAGGTGGGGTTAAAATGTCTAAAAGCAAGGGTAATGTCATCAATCCTGATGATATTGTCAAAGAATTTGGTGCTGACGCTTTGAGGATTTATGAAATGTTTATGGGGCCTTTTGAGCAAATGATTCCGTGGGATTCAAAAGGAATTGTGGGAGTGAGAAGATTTTTGGAAAGAATTTATAATATTGTTTTGCAGTCGTCATTGCGAGGCGCGCCGAAGCAATCTCTTGAAATTGAAAGATTGTTAAGCAAAACCATCAAAAAAGTGGGCGAAGATATTGAGTCAATGAAATTTAATACGGCTATTTCTAGTCTGATGATTTTGGTAAATGGTTTTTATGAAAAGCCAGAGGCAGTAACAAAAGAAAATATTAAAAATTTGTTGATTATTTTGTCGCCCTTTGCGCCACATCTTTGCGAAGAGCTTTGGGAGAGGCTCGGTTTTAAGGGGTTATGCTCAGCGCAGAATTGGCCAACATATCAAGAAGTTGAAGCTGAAAAAGTTTTGATGCTGATTTCTGTTAACGGGAAAGTGCGCGACAAAATAGAAGTTAAAAGCGGATTGGATCAAGGCCAAGTTGAAGGAATTGTTTTTGGTGCGCCAAAAATAAAGCCTTGGATTGAAGGCAACCCTTCGACAGGCTCAGGGCGCAGAGAAATTAAAAAAATTATTTTCGTAAAAGATAAATTAATTAATATCGTAATTTAATTTATGATAAAAAAGGTGGTGATTTCTGCAGCGGGGCAAGGAACTCGCATGCAGGAACTTTCCAAAGATAAGTCTAAGCACTTAATAACGGTCAATAGTAGGCCTTTTTTAGCTTATTTGTTGGATAATATTATCAAGGCTGGGTATTCTGATATTATGCTCGTAGTGGGGTTTCGCCAAGATTTAATCGCTGAATTTTTGAAAACGTATGAATTGCCAAGTGGTGTAACTATTGGGATGGTAAACCAGTTTGAAATTTTGGGACCCAAAGAAAAAGAATATGGCACCGCTTGCCCCTTAAAATGTGTAAAAGATTGGACCGCCGGCGAACAATTTATTTCTTTGGTGGGCGATAATTTTTATTCGGCAGATGATTTAGCGTCAATGAATGTCGATGATAATTTTTGCTATGTTGGGGGATTAAAAGCCGAGCATCCAGAAAGATTCGGCGTTTTGTTGTCGGAGGGAGAGATGTTAAAAGAAATTATTGAAAAACCAAAGGAATTTGTGGGGGACTTAATTAATACGAGTCTTTATAAGTTTACGCCGGAAGTTTTTGAAAAGTTGCCATTGATAACCAAATCACCAAGAGGAGAATACGAAATTACAGATATCTTAACTCTTTTAGCTAAAGATAAAAAAGTGAAAATAAAAAAACTAAAAGATAATTGGATGGATTTTGGTAAACCAGACGATATTCAGAAGTTTGAAAAATTTACTAATATCGCAAAAACCAATAATCAAGAAACAATAACCAAATAAATTCCAATGACCGATAACCAATTACCGAACAAAAAGTTTGATTTAGAGGATAGAACTACAAACTTTGCGAGAAAAGTTGTTAAGTTGTGCAAGAGTCTACCTAGGAATCCAATCAATGACAGGATTGTAGGACAGGTGGTTGGCTCAAGTGGGTCAATTGGGGCGAATTATCGAGAAGCTAATGATGCACTGGGAAAAAAAGATTTTGTCATGAGGTTGAAGATATCAAGAAAAGAATCAAAGGAAAGTATTCATTGGCTTATTTTATTGTCTGATGCCAATCCGGAGAGAGAAATGGAATGTAGGGAACTCATTGCCGAAGCCAATGAGTATAAAAATATCCTTTCTGCAATAATTAATAAGTCAGAGGTTTGAAAATTTTAATTTGATATTTGTAATTTGTTTGGTTATTGTATCTTGTATCTTGGTGATTAAATGTATGTTATCAAAAATTATAAAACCATCTAAAGGCGGGGTTAAAATAGCGACAGATATATTGCAAACTGGTGGCGTGGTGATTTGTCCAACTGATACGGTTTATGGATTTTTGGCGGATGTGCAAAATAAAAAAGCAGTTGGTAGAATTTATAAAATAAAAAAGCGACCCAAGTCAAAGCCCCTTTCTTTGTTTGTGAATGATTTAAAAATGGCCAAAGATTTGGCAGAAATTGATGAAAGGCAAGAGAAGATTCTAAGGAAACGCTGGCCGGGTAAATACACCTTTATTTTAAAAAGAAAAAAGGGTAAAAAATTATATGGGGTTGATAAAAACACGCTGGCCATCAGAATTCCAAAACATGCCTTTTTGCAAAAGTTACTGAAAAAATTTAATAGGCCGTTGGTGCAAACTTCGGTGAATATTTCAAACGAAAAACCGCTTAACAAAATAAGTGATATAATAAAAACGTTTGGAGGGGCAGACATTTTAATTATAGACGGAGGTGATATTAAAAAAGGCAAAGCATCAAAAATAATAGATTTAACAAAAAATAAAAATAACGTGGTTAGAAAATAATATGCCAAATCTAAAAAAACAGGATTCGCAAGTTGCAAAATTAATTGAACTGGAAACCGAGCGCCAAAAAACTTCTTTGGAAATGATTCCATCGGAAAACCATTGCTCTCCGGCGGTGCGCGAGGCCTTAGGGTCTATTTTGACTGACAAATACGCCGAAGGTTATCCGGGCAAACGTTATTATTCTGGCTTAAAATATTATGATATTTTAGAAAATTTGTGTATTGATAGGGCTAAAAAGTTATTCGGAGTAGAGCACGTAAACGTTCAACCATATTCTGGAAGTCCAGCCAACGCCGCGGTTTATATGGCAACTTGTGCACCGGGCGATACAACTATGGGAATGGCTTTACCAATGGGTGGTCACTTAACTCACGGTTGGAAAGTAAATTTTTCAGCGAAGTTTTTTAATGCCGTGCAATATGGAGTTGATGAAAAAAACCATTTAATTAATTATGATGAAGTTGAGAAATTAGCCAAAGAACATAAACCAAAGTTAATTTGGGTGGGGGCAACAGCTTATCCAAGAGAGTTTGATTTTAAGAAATTTGGGGAAATTGCTGACTCTGTTGGTGCTTATTTGGTGGCTGATATTTCTCACATTGCTGGGTTGGTGGCAGGCGGAGCACATTCAAATCCGGTGCCTTATGTTCACATCGTGACAACTACTACTCACAAAACCTTACGTGGGCCTCGTGGCGGAATTATTATGGTAACCAAAAAGGGAATCGAAAAAGATGCTGATTTACCTAAAAAAATTGATCGAGCGATTTTCCCTGGATTTCAAGGAGGGCCACATATGCATCAAATTGCCGCCATTGCAGTTACTCTAAAAGAAGATTTAGCGCCTAGTTTTAAAAAATATGCTCATCAAGTAGTAAAAAATGCCAAGGCTTTGGCGGAAGAATTGAAAAAATATGATTTTACGTTAGTGTCTGGTGGAACCGATAATCATTTATTACTTTTGGATTTGCGTAATAAAGGCATGGTGGGGGCGCAGGCGGCTGATTTGTTGGAGGAAGCTGGTATCACGGTTAATAAAAATAGTATCCCTTACGACACCGCTGGGCCATTTAACCCATCAGGAATTCGCATGGGAACTCCGGCCATTACCACTCGTGGTATGAAAGAAAAAGAAATGAAGCAAATTGCCAAATGGATAAATGAAGTTATTTCTAACCCCACCTCTGCCAAAAAAATAAAAGAAGAAATCAAAAAGTTTTGCAAAAAATTCCCACTGCCTAAGTAAATTAAAAAATCCCGCAAATGCGGGATTTTTTAATTTGATAATGAGGGGGAATTTAATTATATTTTTTCTGGGTTTACTAATTCCAAAAACTTAGAAACATTCTTGGATAATCTCACTTGGTATGCAGTCTGTTGATTGAATTTATGTAAGTCAGGGTTTTGGGGTTTGATTGTATATAGGTGAGGTTTGAAACCCAAATCAATTACCATATTATAAAAATCTTTAGCTAAATCTGGAATGATATTTTTAAAAGTCATCATCGTGTAATTTCTGTCATTATAAATAGATCCGTCAGTTTCTATCAGTCCACGCAGGCAAGCTATTTTGTATTGATTGTTATTTTTTATCCAATTTGGCACAGAAGCTTTTTGCAGGAATTTAGATCCTTCTTTTGCTCTCCATTCAAGAAGTTTCTCTAAATGATTAGAATAAACACTTATATCTAAGCAATTAGGACCACGATCAATTATGCCGACTTTATTATCGGGCAATAATAGTTTTAATGAGCTTAATATTTTTTTGTATAAAAAAGGATATTTAGTATCGCAAGTAATTCTGAGACGAGTTGTCCCCCTATTATTCGAAAGATTGCCATCACCAAGGGCGAGGCCAATAACATAAGCCTGTAATTCTTTGTCTGAATTAAGTTTTTTGTTATTCATGGTGCCCAGGGTGGGACTTGAACCCACAAGCCTTGCGGCACACGATTTTGAGTCGTGCATGTTTCCCAATTTCATCACCCGGGCGGGTATTTATTTACAATTTATCATAAATTGCCCTCTATTTCAAGTTTACTCCTTCTTAAAATCACACTCTTTGCTCGAGCATTTTATTTTTCCAGCTTTGTTTTCAACTAAAATTGATTTGCAGGTTGGGCAAAATTCATTAATAGGTTTATCCCAAGTTGCCATATCGCAAGCGGGGTATTGATCGCAACCATAAAATATTTTACCGCGTTTAGATTTTTTAGCTGCCATTTTCCCCTGCCTACCGGCTTGTGCGCATTTTGGGCACGAAATATCTAAAGTAATAGTTTTTGTGTTGGCACCTTCTTTTACAATCGATTCGGTATGTTTACATTCTGGAAATCCGGTGCAGGCATAAAATCTGCCAAACCGTCCCATTTTATCCACCATATCTTTGCCACACTTTGAGCATTTTTTATCGGTTTTAATGGTTAAATCTTCTTTGGGAATTTCGTCGTATTTTTCTTTTAAATTTTTTGCAAAAGGTCCATAAAAATCTTTAACGGTTTTTTGCCAAGTGTCTTTGCCTTCGGCCACTTCGTCTAGTTCCTTTTCCATTTTGGCGGTAAATTCTATGTCCACAATTTGTGGGAAATTTTTTACCAACATTTCTGTAACAATGGTTCCCATTTCTGTTGGATAAAACTTTTTTTGTTCATTTTTGGCAATATAATTTCTAGCTTGCACGGTCGATAATGTCGGCGCATAAGTTGATGGGCGCCCGATGCCGTGTTTTTCTAGTGCCTTAATCAAACTGGCTTCGTTGTATCTGGCTGGTGGTTCGGTAAAGTGTTGAGTTGGAGTGACGCTTTTTAAATCTAGTATTTCTTTTTCTTTTAATGCTGGCAAATCATTTTCGGAAAACTTCATTGGATATACTTTTAAAAATCCATCGAATTTAAGCATTTGACCGTTGGCGCCAAAGGCGTAATCTCCGGCAGAAATCTCAATAGAAGTGGCATCAAAAACGGCGGGCATCATTTGACTGGCAATAAATCTTTGCCAAATTAAGGTGTAAAGTTTTAACTGCTGACCTTCTAAATTATCTTTTATTATTTCAGGAGATTTTTCAGCAAAGGTTGGGCGGATAGCTTCGTGGGCTTCTTGGGCATTTTTACCTGCCTTAAAAACAGCACCTTTAAAATATTGCGAACCAAAAGATTTAGTAATATATTCTTTAGCGCTGGCTAGTGACGATTGAGATAAATTCAGCGAGTCGGTTCGGTGATAAGTAATAAATCCTTGTTCGTATAGCTTTTGAGCAATCATCATCGTCATTTTGGCGCTCCAGCCAAAGCGATTGGCCGCAGTTTGTTGCAATGTGCTAGTGGTAAATGGGGCTAGGGGATTTCGGTGCGTTTCCTTTTTTTCTATACTTTCTATTTTATATTCGGCATTTTCTAATTTTTGCAAAATGTCATCAGCTTGCTGTTTGTTTTTTATTTCTAATTTATCAACAGCTTTCCCATTTTCTTTAATTAAAAAAGCAGAAAATTCAGTTTCATCAGCTTTCAAAACAGCTTCAATTTGCCAATATTCAACGGCAATAAATTTTTTAATTTCTTCTTCTTTTTCAACGACAAGTCGGACAGCGACTGACTGCACTCTACCAGCAGAAAGTCCTTTGCTAATTTTTTTCCACAAAAAAGGTGAAAGTTTATATCCCACAATTCTATCTAAAACACGCCGTGCCTGCTGAGCATTAACCAAATTCATATCTATTATTCCGGGGTTCGCCAAAGCTTCATCGATGGCGGTTTTGGTAATTTCATGAAATACAATGCGCTTTGGGTTTTTTAATTTAAGTGCTTCGGCCAAGTGCCAAGAGATAGATTCTCCTTCGCGGTCTTGGTCAGTTGCCAAAATAACTTCATCGGCACTTTTGGCATCTTTTTTTAATTCAGCGATAACTTTTTTGGCTTTAACCGGAATCACATATTTGGGCTCAAAGTTTTTTTCGACATCCACGCCAAGTTCTCTTTTTGGTAAATCCCGCACATGCCCAAAAGAAGCTACCACTTTGTAGTTTTTTCCTAAAAACTTAGATATCGTGCGACTTTTTGTAGGACTTTCCACTATGATAAGAGATCCTGTATTTTTCATTGATTTAATATTATTTTCTGTAATTATTAAATTAATATAATTTTATACTATATTTATGACGGCCGTCAGATTTATAGTATACTTTAAAGTTTTTTAATTACAGTTCTTCGATTAAAAATATTTTTACAAATTCATTTAAGTTATACATTTGCAACAGTCGTTCAGTTTTTTCTGAAACATCATAGGGGGTTACCCATACACTTTGTTGGAAAAGTTTGTATCCTAAATTATGTAGAATGCTTCGCAATAAAGATCTGGATTTCCGCCATTTTTCTGGAACATCAAAAATTATCATAACCCACCTACCATCTTCTCTTTTTTGCTTGCCCTCAATTGTAAAGCTGGCTTTTATGGCTTTGTCGATGCCTTCCTTGGTAAGCATAATGCCCTTTTTCCCTTCTAGGCTTTTGACCTTTATGTAGTTTTTTGTTTTAAGATAATAAATTAATTTAGCAAATTCTTTGACGCCTTTTTCTTTGCGATATTTTGCAAAAATTGGATCATGGGCGCCTGGCATAAACTTTTTCGCCCGAGGATTTAATGCAAAGTTTATTATTTCTCCAGCTTCGTGCATTACATTATATATTTCCCAAAGAAGCTTATCTGTTAACGCTATTTTCATAATATTTTGATAAAATGCTTTAGTGTGCGATGTCTATATAATATGGCATCTGTTTAATTATACTATAAAGCTGACGGCCGTCAAAATTATAGTATACTGATTTTTATTTTTTAGTTTGAACTAATTATTTAAAGTGAATAAACGTTGCCTCCTAAATTGCGAATTTTGCCTTCAATTTCCATGAGCGCCAAGGTGGTGGCAACGACTGACGGACTTAATTTTGTCTTCGCAATAATTTTATCAATATAGAGTGGTTCTTGTTTTATTGCAAGTAAAATTAATTTTTCTTCGGCGTTTTCACCAAAAATTTGCGCCGTCGGTATTTTGCTCGTTTCAATTTCTAATACATCCAAAATATCCTCTGCACTTTCAACCAACGTGGCGCCTTCTTTTATTAATTTATTTGGTCCACCAGAATTTAAGGAATAAATGGGACCCGGCACCGCGAATAATTTTTTCTTATGAAGTTTGGCGTAATTTGCCGTGATTAACGAGCCAGATTTTTCTTTGGCTTCAATTACCAAAACTCCTAAACTTAGGGCAGAAATAATTCGGTTTCGTTGGCGGAAGTTATTTGGGTAACCTGGGGTGCCTGGAGGATATTCAGAAATTAAACAGCCACCATTTTTTATAATATCTCGCGAAAGCTGTAAGTTTTGCTGGGGGTAAATGCTTTTTTCGTCTAAACCTGTGCCTAAAACGGCAATGGTACGGGCACCTTTTTGGGCACAAGTTTTGTGAGCAAAGGTGTCGATGCCCGGCGCCATTCCAGAAATAATCACAAGTCCGGCGCTTGATAATTCGCCCGTTAATTGTAAAGTTGTTTGTTGTCCATAATCTGAGGCGCGACGCGTTCCGACAATTCCTAAGCACAATTCTTTATCAGAAATAAAATTACCGCGATAATATAAAACTTTTGGTGCATCTGGAATTTTTTTTAATTCTGCTGGATAATCAGGGTCAGTAATTTTTATTTCTTTTATGTCGTCCATATATTAATCATATCACAATTTGAATTTAAAAATGCCCGCTTAAAATCTCTTCGGTTATTTTCTCTAAATTTTGGCTATAAATATTGCTATAATTTTTCGACGGAGCCGTTGGCTAAGCCGAAAAATTCTATCAAATTTCTATCTCAAAATTTAGAGAAAATACCTCGAAAGCATTTTTAAATTCAAATTGACACAAAAAACTTATGCACCATTAATCTATTGCCTAAATTATTGCGGGAGGGGTATAATGAGGCTATAGTATTTTTGTTTTAGGTCGACGAATAATGAATTATCCTATGAAAATGGTAACTGACAAAAAATCTTTTAGATTAGCAGTTTTAGTTTGTATTTTAGCAAGTTTAGCTGTTAATTTTTTGTGGACCTTGATTATTTATAACGGCGGTTTTTTTAAGTAGAAAAATTATATAAAAATATGAAATCAAATAAATTTATACTTATTGTAGTTTTAGCGGTTTTAGTATCGGTGGGAGTGAGTGTTTGGTGGAATATTGCTACTCTGCCTAAAAAATCGAAAGCTTGGGGGCCAGTATTGCCAACAATACAAAGATGCGATTGTGATTGTATCACTCCAAATCCTGATAATAAAAAATTATGTTATAAACCGTATCAATTCGGCGGGATACTTAACCCGGGGCAAGTTTGTAATGATTGGAAATTTTCTTTTGATATAACTGATCAAGCTGGTTGCCAAGATAAAATAGGAGATGAATACTTCGGTTTTAGAGAGCCAACTTATTTGGGAAATTATTTAAGTCCTACCGCGGTTAAATGCAGATTAAGAAATTGCACCGTTAATCAAGTTTTACCAATTCCCCCTAATTCTCTCTAAATAGTTTTTATTTATTGGATCAATATAAAAGAAACTAAAAACGCTTTCCAAAAGCGTTTTTAGTTTCTCAGTTTTTCCACTGAGTCGGCGAGGATTTGGCAGTATAAATTTAGTCCAATTTTATTAATACTTCCGGATTGTTCGCGCCCTAAAATATTTCCCGCTCCACGAATTTCCATATCGCGAAGTGCAATTTGATATCCGGCGCCAAGTTCTTTGGCTTCGCCAAGAGCCTTTAGTCTTTCGCGCGCAATGTCGGTTAAGTTTTTTGGGTAAAACAAATAGGCAAAACTTTTGATATCACTCCTGCCAACTCTGCCACGAATTTGATAGGCTTGCGCCAAGCCAAGCCTTGAAGCATCTTCTATAATAATAGTATTTACGTTTGGTAAATCAATGCCGTTTTCAATAATGGTGGTGGCGATTAAAATATGGGTTTTCTTTTTTTGTAAATCATCCATAATACGCATCAGTTCTCTTTCTGGCATTCTGCCGTGAATAGTGGCGATGGTCGCGCTGGGGATTAGTGTTTCTAACTCTTTTTTTGTTTTTTCAATGCTTTCTATTCTGTTGTGCAGAAAATATATTTGACCACTGCGCGCCAATTCAAATTCAATGGCTTCTTTTATTTTCAAAGCACTATAGGGTAAAATTTCGGTGGTAATGGCGGTTCTGCCTTGCGGAGGAGTTTGCATTAAGCTGATATTTTTAAAAGAAGAAAGTGCCAAATAAATGGTTCGTGGAATAGGCGTGGCCGACAAACTTAACATATCCAGCGAAGGGTTTTTGTGGCGTAGTTTTTCTTTTTGTTTAACGCCAAAACGTTGTTCATCATCAATAATTAAAAGTTGTAGTTTTTTAAAAATAATATCGTTGGATAAAACTCGATGCGTGCCGATGACGATATCAATGGCGCCATTTTTTATTTCAGCCACAATTTTTTGTTGCTCTTTTTTTGTTTGTAATCTTGAAAGTAGCGCTACTTTAACCGGCAAATCTTTGAGTCTTTTTTTAAACATTTCAAAATGCTGGTTTGCCAAAATGGTGGTCGGGCAAATGATGGCCGTTTGGTGCCCATTTACGGCTGACATAAACCCGGCGCGCAAAGCGATTTCTGTTTTCCCAAAACCAACGTCGCCACAAACGATTCGGTCCATGGGTTTTAAGGTCGCTAAATCTTTTTTAATGTCTTCAATGGCTTGAAGTTGGTCGGGCGTTTCTTGATAGATAAAACCAGCGTTTAATTGTGCTTCCAGTTCTTGGTCTATGATATAGGGTGCACGCTTTACAATTTCTTTTTCAGCGTAAAGATTTAATAATTCTTTGGCTAATTTTTCAACTTCTTCTTTTATTTTTCTTTTAATGGTTTGCC
>CAYHFP010000028.1:0-10784 GCA_964355995.1 uncultured Candidatus Saccharibacteria bacterium
TTTACATGAAAAAACTTTTTTTAATATTTTTTGTATCATTCGCATTTTTATTTTTAATTTCTGGGACAACACAAGCTGCGGGACCCCTATGCGATGACTCGTCAGGAGGAACTATTGGATTAGTGCCCTGCGGGCTAACCAGTGGTTGCCGTTGTGAATTAGGGCATGTTTTTTTACTAATTAAAAATGTATTTAATTTTATTGTTTTTAAAATCGCTACGCCCCTAGCCGGATTAATGATTGTTATTGGGGGAGTAATGCTGGTTGTATCTGCGGGCAACCCAGGTTATGTCAGTCAAGGAAAGCATATTATTTTATGGTCAATTATTGCTTGGCTTTTAATTTTTGCCTCTTGGATTATTATTGATACCGTTTTGCGAGCCATCGGAGCACCTCCATTAGTCCAACCACCCACAACACCATAACTTTAAATAAAGCACCTTAGCACGCATCTATAATGTCTGTTGCAGTTCGGTTCCCATGTGTGGTATAGTGGGAGGTATGAAAAACTATAACATCTTAAAAACGAAAGCGATTATATTTAGAAAAGATGGCTTAAGTTATGGTGATATAAAAAAGAAATTAAATGTTTCCAAAAGCACTTTAAGTTATTGGCTAAAAGACGTTCCCCTGGAAGAGAAATACAAAAAGAAATTTTACACCAATAGAATTTTAAATCTTGCACAAGGGACACAAAGTCAAAAAGAACGGCGTGGGCGTGAAATCGCGGAAATAATAAAAAAAGCAAAACAAGAAATAAGTGAATCAATTTCTCTGGAAAGTTATCGCCTATTCGGCGCTGCACTATATTGGGCAGAGGGGAATAAAAAACACGATTTAGCAGTTACTAATTCTGACCCCCACTTAATTTTGTTTATGGTAAGATGGTTTGAAAAAATATTTGGAGTGTCACCAAAAAATGGTTTTAAGGCTCACTTAAATATTTATCCCCAGCAAAATGAAAAACATATCAAGCAATTTTGGTCTGAATTAACTGGTATTCCATTAGAAAATTTTGGCAAAAGTTTTATAAAACCATTAAATAAAAACTACAAAAAGAACAATCTTTATTATGGGACAATAAAGATCAAGGTGCATAAGGGAACTGACAAACGCCATCGAATTTTTGGATGGATTAAAGCAGTTCTAAAAGATGTTTCGCCAAAAACACAATTTGTGCAACAAGAATGGAAACAACTCGAAGAAGTATCAAGGACCATTAATCTCCCAAAAACATAAATTGCCTCCATAGCTTAGTGGCAAAGCAGTTGACTCTTAATCAATTGACCAAGGTCCGATTCCTTGTGGAGGCACACAAATCGCTCGACAAATAAAGAGAAATAGAGTAAAATATTATTAGACTTATTGCTAAGTAAGGATTAAAGTGAAAATTGAAGATTTTGAGATAGAAATTTGATAGAATTTTTCGGCTTGCCCCAAGGCCCGCCTAAAAATTATGGCAAATTTATAGCCAAAATATGCAATTTTTTAACCAATCCTTATTTAGCAATAAGTCTATTATAAAAATAATTTGGCTATCCGGAAGATGGCCTCGAAAACTAATGCTAAACAAAGAAAAAAAGACAAAATTGATTAAAGAATTCAGTATCAATGAAAAAGACACTGGTTCTTCAGATGTACAAATTGCTTTACTTTCAGAAGAAATCGAAAGTTTAGTTTCTCACTTAAAGGATCATCCTAAAGATATCCACTCAAAGCGTGGTCTTATTAGAATGGTGGTAAAAAGAAAGAAACTCTTGGCGTATCTTCAAAAAGAAGACGAAAAAAGATACAAAACCATCATTAAAAAGATAGGCCTCAAGAAATAGACAAGGGCGATCCCAATTTACGAATGACACTCGAATTTACGAATACGGGTCGCCGCTCGCGAGCGGCGACCATTAGTATATTCGCGTGCGATTAGTAATTAGTGTCGCTGTTCACAAAATGGCCATAAAGCCCAAGGAACAACGAGTAGAAGTCCTAATAGACGTGCAGAATTTATACTATTCCGCTCGGAATTTGTATCACCAAAAAGTTAATTTTGCAGAAATTTTAAAACAAGGCGTTTCGGGAAGAAAATTCATCCGCGCCTTTGCTTACGTTGTTCGAACAAAAACTGGAGAAGAAAAGCCTTTTTTTGATGCTCTCACCAAATTAGGCATTGAAACTCGCGTTCGAGATTTACAAGAATTTTACGACGGCACCAAAAAAGCCGATTGGGATGTGGGCATTGTTATTGATGCTATTCGAACCGCCGGCAGTTTAGATGTGGTAATTTTGGCTTCAGGCGATGGCGATTTTATCCCGTTAGTAGAATACCTAAAAAACCAAGGTAAACGAGTAGAAGTTATGGCCTTTGGCAAAACCACTTCCACTAGATTAAAAGAATCAGCCGACGAATTTATAGACTTGGATTTAGACCAAAACAAATTTTTGCTAGCTAAATAACTCAATTTAGCCGTAAACTGGCAAAATTCGCGGATTAGCGCGGATACCACGCGGATTTCCGCAGATACGCCGTCATTGCGAGCCACAGCGCGGCAATCCCAAAAAGTGGCCTGGGATATTTAATAGATTTATAAAAATACATGACCAAAGCATTTTTAGCTAAAATCAAAAATAAAAAAATCCCCGTCATCGTAGAAAAAGGCGAGGATGGTTTTTATATTATTGAATCTCCAGTTTTTCGGGGCTGTTTCACCCAAGGCAAAACTATCGACGAAGCTTTAAAAAATATCCGAGAAGTGATTGAATTGTGTTTAGAAGAAAAAGAAAACCAAGAAATTTTGGAATCTTATAATCCCAGAGAATTAAGTCTTCACAATATTACTATTTAAATTACTTATTGTGTCAAAATTACCTTTAATTTCAGGAGAAAAGGCTATCAAAGCTTTTGCAAAAATTGGGTATAAAATTGTAAGACAAAAAGGTAGCCACATTCGCTTGCACCACCAAGACCGATACAAAGAACCACTAACTATTCCCAACCACAAAGTTTTAGACAAGGGATTATTAAGAAGACTATTGAGAGATTCCCAATTAACCGTTAGTGAATTTATAGAATTACTTTAAAAAATAAATGCAAAAGAAAACTTCCACACTAATAGGAATTTTAATCTTAGTCGCCGTGGCGATTGTTTTGGTTGGGGGAGCAATTGTATTTTTTAAATCCCAAACCCCAATGACCAATGACCAATTAAATCCCAATATCCAAATTTCAAATACTAATATTGCTGATTGGAAAACTTATAAAAATGATGAATATAGGTTTGAATTTAAATATCCAGACAATGCCATTGCAATAGCAAAAAACCCCATTTCTGATACCTGTGGCTATGATAAATTAATCGGGTGTAAGTTTTTTACTACCAAAGAATCAAAATTACAAATCGCTCTTATTGGTCTACCTTTAAATGATTACATTATTGCTGAACACAGACATTACGATTTGCAATACAATAAATTAAAAGAACCCGTCAAAAAAATAATTGGGGGAAGAAAAGGTTACGAATATGATTATGACAACAGGGCTGAAATGGACGACCGCTCCTTTTCTCATACCCATGGGTTTATGATACCAATAAACGAACGGGCCTATTTAGAAGTTAGCGAATATCAGGGTTGTAATTTAGACAGTTGTATTTCAAATTGCTGTGATAGTCAAAGGGAAATGAGTAACAAAGATTGGGACGACATGATGTCCACATTAAAATTCATAAATTAAAAAATAAATAAAAAGTGGTCCTAATTTACGAATACACATCCGAATGCTCCGAATAATCTATTCGGATAATTCGGATGAAGATTCGGAACATTCGGATCGCTAAGCAACAATGATCAAGGACACGTTTGAGTTAAAAATAGGAGATAAAAATTTAAAAATTCAGTTAACCGACTGGGCCGAACAAGCCTCTGGTTCTTGTTTGGTTAGCATTGGCGAAACGACGGTTATTGCCACCGCCCAAATGTCTTCAAAAAATGTTGATGGGCAAGATTTTTTCCCTTTAAGTGTTGATTATGAGGAAAAGTTTTACGCTACGGGTAAAATTTTGGGCTCTCGCTTTATGAAAAGAGAGAGTCGACCTTCCGACGAAGCGATTTTAATTTCCAGAATGACGGATAGATCAGTGCGCCCACTTTTCCCTAAAGATTTTAAAAAAGAAGTGCAAGTGATTGCCACGTGTTTATCTTTTGACAACGAAAATGATCCTGATATTATCGCGATGATTGGAGCTTCATTGGCTTTGGGACTTTCTAATATTCCTGGTAAATTCCCACTAGGAGCGGTTAGGGTTGGAAAAGTAAATGGAGAATTTGTTATCAACCCAACTTACAAACAACGCGAAGAGAGCCAATTTGAATTAACTTTGTCGGCCATTGAAGAAAAAGGCGAGATTTTGGTTAATATGATTGAAATGGGAGCTAAAGAAGTGCTGGAAGACGAAGTGTTGTTGGCTTGTAAATTCGCCCAAAAAGCTCTCGGTGAAATAATTAATTTCCAAAGAGAAATTATAAAAAAATTAGGAAAAGAAAAGGCTTCTTTTGCGCCGGCAGTTGCCCTGGAAGTTGCCAAAGACATTGAAGAATTTTTATCCCGCAAAGACGGGATCCCGTTCGCGGGAGGAAACCGATTAGAAAA
Organism: uncultured Candidatus Saccharibacteria bacterium; assembly: GCA_964355995.1. GTDB lineage: Bacteria > Patescibacteriota > Minisyncoccia > Minisyncoccales > Staskawiczbacteraceae > VGLO01. The sequence continues at coordinate 4,643 of CAYHFP010000028.1, forward strand.
AGCCATCACTGACGCTCCATCTGGAGAAAAAAATATGACGCCAGTTGATGTGTTAAAAGAAGAAACCACAAAATTTATCAAAGAAAAATATCCAAACGAAGGAAAAGAAAAACAAGTTTTATCATATTTTGAAAAAGAAACTGAAAGAATTATCATTCACAATATTTTAGAAAAAAACCAACGCCCAGACGGCCGAAAGCCAGAAGAAATTCGCAGTCTAGTTGGTGAAGTGGCGGTTTTGCCAAGAGTTCATGGCAGTGGAGTGTTTCATCGAGGATTAACCAAGGTATTATCAATTTTGACGCTCGGTGGCCCTGGCGACCAACAATTACTAGACGGCATGGAAGTGGGCGGGAAGAAGCGCTTTATGCTACACTATAATTTTCCTCCTTTCTCAACTGGAGAAACCGGATTTATGCGCGGTCCAAAGCGCCGAGAAATAGGTCATGGGCATTTAGCTGAAAAAGCCTTATTGCCACTCCTGCCAGACGTTAAAGATTTTCCTTATACTATCAGAATCGTCTGCGAAGCTTTGTCTAGCAACGGTTCAACTTCTATGGCCTCGGTTTGTGGTGCCACTTTGGCATTAATGGACGCTGGAGTGCCAATTAAAAGCCCAGCGGCCGGAATTTCTATTGGACTTGCCAAAGATGAAAAATCTGGAAAATACAAAGTGTTAACCGACATCCAAGGCCCAGAAGATCATTTTGGAGATATGGATTTTAAAGTAGCCGGAACCAAAAATGGAATCACTGCTATCCAAATGGATATTAAAATTGATGGCATTAACCAAGAAATAATTAAAGAAACTTTAGAAAAAGCAAAAGATGCAAGATTAAAAATTCTTGGTATAATAAACAATGTTATTGCTGAGCCAAGAAAAGAACTTTCAAAATACGCACCGAAAATATTCTCAATGCAAATTAATCCTGCCAAAATTGGTGAAGTGGTTGGTCCAAAAGGAAGCGTTATTAATAAAATGATTGAGATGTATGGTGTAACTATTGATATTGAAGACACTGGATTGGTGTTTATCACCGGACAAGACCAAGCAATGGTAGATGCCTGCGTCGCTCAAATCCGAGGAATAACTAAAGAAGTTGAAGTAGGCGAAATTTTCCAAGGAACCGTTAGAAAAATTATGGACTTTGGAGCTTTCGTTGATATTTTGCCAGGACAATCGGGATTGGTGCATATTTCTAAATTTGTGCCTGGGCAAATAAAAAATGTGTATGAAGTAGTGCAAGAAGGTGATATAATTCCAGTAAAGGTAACGGGAATTGATGAGCTTGGTAGAATTAATCTTTCTGCCATAGAAGCCGGATTCGTCCCAAAGAAAAAATAATAAAAGAATTAATCACTAACGCCATGGAAAACACAATCCAAAGAAGTGATATTAGGACAATGAGAAATGATATTATTTTGTCCCGCGCAAACGGGATCCCGCCTGCGGGAGAACTCAAAAATAACATTTCAGTTCCTCAAAAACCGGTTTTTAGGGCACAACCAAAACCCGCCGAGCCAATGCAAAAATTTGCTTTGCCAAAAATTGAAGAAAAAATAATCACGACGCCTATTCAACCACTCATAAAATCAGACCAGCAAAATAATCAGGCAACCAAAGTTACTTTTTCTTCATTTGAGCCACAAGAAACTACTATTCCTAAAAATCCGATGTTTGCCGAAAAAGAATTTTCAAAAGATATTCCTCCAACTGCGAAGAATAATTTAATAAATTCTGGCAAAACCGAAGAAAAAAATAGAAAGAAGTTTATGGAAGAAGTTGAAGAGTGGGCCAAAAATAATAAATAAAAACAGAAAATATAAAGCGACCCCAATATACGAATGACACCCGAATTTACGAATACGAACACGCGAATAGCACGCTACGAATGTGCCCACGCGAATACGAATTAGTAGATTCGAGTGCGATTAGTAATTAGTGTCGCTGATAAGATGAACAAAGATTTAATTGAAACATTAAAAAGTAATCTAGAAAAAGAACAAGCTACATTAAAAAAAGAACTGGAAAGTTTTGCTGTTGAGGATAAAGATGTTAAGGGTAATTGGGATGCAAAACGCACTAATGCCGAAGACACCGATATGGAAGAAAAAGCTGACGAAGTTGAGGAATATGATAATAAATTATCACTGGAGCACAGCCTTGAGTTAAAACTCAGAGATGTTAGTTCTGCCTTAGAAAAAATAGCAAACAACACTTACGGTAAATGCGAAAAATGTGAAAAAGAAATTGAGGAAGCAAGATTGCTAGCCTTCCCTGAAGCAAAATTATGTATGGCTTGCAATAAATAATACCTAATATTTTTTAAAAAAACTGCTACTCTCGGCAGTTTTTTGTTGGCAAAAAAAGATTATGTTTGGTAAAATAAAAATATGCCCCAGTAGTAGAAATTTGGCCACCCTTTGGGTGACAACTAAGCCAAATTTCACATACGGGGCTACCCCGTAGAGAATTTTGACTATCGTGGTTGAATTAAATTTATGGGGAGGAAAAGAGTTAAATAAAATCATAGCAGTATAATTAATTAGGGATTTTAGACGAATAAAGATAAATTTAATTCGTCAAAATTCTTCTACTGGGGTGCTTTCAAAAGTTTTCTCTGGAGCTATTGTTGGATTAGATGCACAGCTGGTAGAAGTGGAGGTGGATGTCTCACAAGGACTAAGGTCTTTTACTATTGTTGGCTTACCCGACAAATCAGTTGAAGAATCGAAAGAAAGAATAGAATCGGCCATAAAATCTTCAAAATTATTATCACCTCACTCAAGAACTTTTCGAATTTTAGTAAATTTAGCTCCTGCTGATTTAAAAAAAGAAGGTTCACTTTATGATTTGCCAATTGCCTTGGCATTTTTAATTGCTTCAAAACAAACTAATTTTAATCCCGAAAAAAAATTATTTTTAGGAGAATTATCTTTAGATGGAAAATTGCGCCCCGTAAAAGGCGCCCTGTCATTTGCCTTACTCGCCAAAAAACAAGGATTTACCGAAATAATTTTGCCCAAACAAAATATAAAGGAAGCTTCTTTGATTAAAGAAATAAAAGTCATCGGCGTTGAATCTTTGGCCGAGGCACTGGCCTATTTAGAAAACAGAATAGTTGTTAACCCTCATCTTTTCGAAAACCCAGACTTGGCGCCAGCGTCAGAAAATACCATTGATATCAGTTGGGTCAAAGGACAAGAATATGCCAAAAGGGCTCTAGAAATTACGGCCGCCGGCGCGCACAATTTATTTTTTTCTGGCCCACCGGGAGGCGGAAAAAGTTTGCTAGCCAAAGCCCTACCATCTATATTGCCTAAATTAAATTTTAGCGAATCATTAGAAGTTACCAAAATTTATAGCGTGGCCGGACTTTTAAAAGAAGACGAAACCATGGTTACTGCTCGCCCATTTCGCGCGCCTCACCACATCGCCTCTGAAGCCTCACTGCTTGGCGGAGGCACGCCTTTACGCCCTGGCGAAATAACGTTGGCACATCGAGGAGTTTTATTCTTAGATGAATTCCCAGAATTTCACCGCGACGTTTTAGAATCACTCCGCCAACCAATAGAAGAGGGGAAAATCACCATCTCTCGCGCCAAAAATACCGCCACTTTTCCTAGCCGATTTATGTTAATTGGCGCTTCAAATCCTTGCCCCTGCGGATTTTTAAATAGCCCCGAAAAGCCTTGCACCTGTTCGCCATCACAAGTTTCTATGTATAAAAGAAAACTTTCTGGCCCGCTGATGGACCGAATTGACATTTTTATCGAAGTGCCGGCCATAAAATATGAAAAATTGGCAGACACCAGCACCGAAAACCAAAGCAATGCTCTGCGAGAAAAAATTGAAAAAGTGCGCCAAATTCAAAAAGTCAGATTTGCAAGCGATGATATTTTAGTAAATTCTGAAATGCAACTTCCCCAAATTAAAAAATATTGCGCGCACGACGCAAAATCTCAAGAATTATTAAAAAAATATGTTGATTCGGGAAAATTATCGGCGCGCGGGTATCATAGAATTTTAAAAGTTGCGCGTACCATCGCCGACTTAGCCCAAAGTCCTAACATCCAATACGATCACATTGCGGAAGCATTAATGTATAGATTAAAGAACTAAGCGACACTAATTTACAAATGACACTCGAATTTACGAATAAAAAAACGCTACTACACCCTGAATTATCCTACAAGATTTCTGGCATTCTATTTAAAGTTCATAATAAACTAGGAAGAGCCTGCAGAGAAATCCAGTATGGGGATCTTTTAGAAATAGAATTTAAAAATGCTAATTTGCTTTTTGAAAGAGAAAAAATTTTACCAATCAAAGATATTGGGGAAAACGACAAAAGCAATAAGGTAGATTTTTGCATTGATAATAAAATTTTACTTGATATAAAATCTAAAAAATTCGTTACCAAAGAAGATTATTTCCAAATGATAAGATATCTTAAATCTTCTAATTTCCAACTGGGTTTAATTGTTAATTTTCGAAGTACTTATTTAAAACCAAAAAGAGTTATTAATATAAATTAATAACTCTTTTTATTAGTAAATTCGAGTGCGATTCGTAATTGGTGTCGCTGTTTTTTATTTGTATTTAACGGTTATTCCAACAGAATATCTTGCCAAAGGGTTTTTAGCGCCAACTACTTCAAAGTGCACATGACAACCCGTTGATTTTCCCGTAGAACCCATCAATCCAATTCTATCGCCAATATTCACTAGGTCGCCAGGCTTTACAAATAGAGTCATTAAGTGACCATAGTAAGTAGAAATTCCTCCTGAGTGCAAAATGGTAACATAATTTCCCATTCCAAAGTTCCAGCCACCATTAGCCACGGCTCTTTGTACTTTACCAGAAGCGGTAGCATAAATAGGAGTTCCGCATTTATTAGCAAGGTCCACAGCATTAAAGTAGTGAAGTCCCTGGGTAATAATTCCCTCGGCAGGATAAATAAAGAAGCTATCAGGCACCGCTGTTTGAGGGGCAGAAGGTGCGGCTTTGGCAGGCATAGTTCCATCGGGAATAATCAAAATATCTCCCAAAAAGATGTCAGCTTCGTTACTTAAATTATTAAAAGAGACAATGTCGTCAACTTTAGCTTTATAGATTTTTGCAATTTCACCAATGGTATTTCCAGACCTTACCACGTGCACCACACCCGAAACGGGCAAAACAACAATACTTTGACCAGCCTTGAGGGCTGAATTTTTAGAAATATTATTGGCCCACAAAATAGTATTAAGAGAAACTTTAAACTGGTCTGCAACACTTTGCGGAGTATCACCGGGCAAAACAATATAATCAATAACATCTTTTTTGTCTTGCCAAGAATCTCCGAAAAGAGCTCCCAGCGTTTGAGTGGTTAAAATTCTTGGTGTAGAAACGGCTGAAATAAAGTTATCTTGAATAATTTTTAAATCCGGAGTTTCTACAGCAAATACTTTTTGGGGCCCAAAAAATAGCTCATCAGTCTCTGAATTGTTGTCTTTAAAAAAAGAATTAAAAAACACCGCCTCGCCGTGTTTTAATTGACCTAAAGTGGCCAAACTTCCAGAATTTAACAACAAAAAACCCAATAAAAGAAACGATATTGAACCAAGATAAAAGAAAGGGTTTTTAAACCCTCTTTTATTACCAGATTGCTTATTTTTCCTAGCAAAAGGTGTAAACATTATTATACCTTCATTTTATCACTTTTAGGGCCTAAAGTCAACCATTTATCCACAGGGCCAAAAACTACAAAAAGTATCAAAAAATCGCCTAAAAATTCATAAATTATGCTACAATCAACTTGAATTTACAATTTACAATTTGAAATCAATCCGTGTGCCGTAGGCACACGGGCGAATATCTAAATTTTTTAATTTGAAAACGTCGTTTTGGTTTAGTTATTTCAAATTTATTATTTTCGTATTGATTTCAAATTGTAAATTTCAAATTTCAAATTTTAAAAGCATGGATTTAACCTCAGTCAAAAATATCAAAGAACTTCTCGCCAAGCATGATGCCAGTCCCTCAAAATATATGGGGCAGAATTTTTTGATAGACAAATCCGTGCTTAATAAAATTATCACCGCTTCTGAATTAACCAAAAAAGATACCGTTTTAGAAGATCGGAAGAGCGTCGTGTAG
>CAYHFP010000029.1:0-10569 GCA_964355995.1 uncultured Candidatus Saccharibacteria bacterium
CTAGGGGGACATTAAAATCGCACCTGACCAAGATGCGTTTTTCACTAACATTAAAATCTTGCAATAGTTTAAGCATCGTTTTTTGCATCGTCGTCATCGTCTTCTTCTTTTTTGCTCAACGATTCATCCAGTGCCTTTTTTAATTCAGACAAATTAATTTCTTTTCTTTTAGGATTAACCGAACCACTAACCGGTGGTCTCCCTTGAGAATTATTTTTTCTAGCCGCACCAAAAGAAACATTTTCTATTTTATATGCTTCTTGTGGTGGCGTTTCTTTTCGTTCGTCGTTCCCGCGAAGGCGGGAATCTAAAGTTTCCGAATCCCCGCCTTCGCGAGGATGACGAACGGGAGTAGGAATAGGCGCTGACGCTTCGGCAGATTTTGGCCGATTATTTTTCTCCAATTCCGCATTTTTTATCTTTTTTAAACAGGATTTACAATAAATTTTCCGCCCTTCAACCGGTTCAAAAATCACTTTCGTTTCTTTGCCACACAAAGAGCAAATGGCACTATATAATTTTTGCTGATCGGGTTCGGGATTTCCCAATGGATTCAATCTCACATCTTTTGAAGCTGGAGGTTTTACAACTTGCGAAGCCCCGCCAGATGTTGCGGGCGTCTTTGGCGAATCTGATTTTCCACCATCGTTTGTCCAATCACTAATTCTATCTTCCACTGTTTGTCTTGGAATGGCATAGGTTTGACGCGAAGCATCAATAATTTTTTCACGATTTGACTCTTTTAAAGGTTCTGGCGGAGGCACGGTTCCAGCCGAAAACGGATGTGAAGCAATTCCATCAATCATCAATTTTAAATAAATATTATATTTACTTAAATTTACCAAATCTTCAGCCGTAAATTCTGGTGAAAATTCTTTTTCTAAAAATTCGGCGTCTTCAGCGCCCACCCGAAATACCGCCATCGTGCCCACGTTTCCAAAAACCGCATCACGAACAATTTCATCCATTTGAGTTATGTATTGGTGCCCCATAATCAAACACAAACGATATTTTCGCGCCTCAGACAAAATGTTCGCAAAAGATTCGGTAGCAAAGTTTTGGAATTCATCAACATACAAATAAAAATCTTTTCTTTCAGATTCGGGAATATCCACACGCGACATCGCTGCTAGCTGAATTTTAGTAATTAAAAGTGCACCCAAAAGTCGTGAATTATCTTCACCGATTCTGCCCTTGGACAAATCTAAAATCAAAATTTTCTTACCATCCATAATGTCGCGCATATTAATGGTAGATTTTGTTTGACCAATAATATTTCTAATCAAAGCATTAGACACAAACTGCCCCACTTTGTTTTGAATAGCGGCGGTGGCCTCTATTTCATATCGCTGAGTATAGCGCGCGTATTCAGTGACCCAAAATGATTTTACAATCGGGTCTTGAACTTCGGCCACCACTTTAGCACGATAATCTGGGTCAGCCAACATTCGGTTAATTCCCAAAAGCGTAGAATCAGGGTATTCCAAAAGCGCTAAAATCGTATTACTTAAAATATATTCCATTCTGGCAGACCAAACATCCGGCCACACCTTTTTAAACACTCCCATCAATCCACCAGCTACCAAGTGCCTGTACTTAAATTCCACTTTTTCCATTACGTTAAAAGCAATCGGAAAATCCAAATCAGCCGGATTAAAAAAGATAATATCATTAATTCTTTCCGGTGGCACAAAGTCCAAAAGTTTTTCCGCGCCCTCTCCGTGAGGGTCAACATAGGCCAAACCATTACCATTTTGAATGTCTTGGATGGCCATATTTTCCATCATATTGGACTTTCCCATACCCGTTTTTCCAATGGTATAAAAATGTCGGCGTCGGTCGTCTTCTTTTATACCAAACCGCTTCTTTTCATTTCTGAAAGAAGTTAATCCAAAATAAGTTATTTTAGGAATTTTTTCCATAATTTTTCACATTCTATATTTCTATTTTTCTATATTTCTAGTTTCTAACTATTACATTGGCAAATTAGGCGGTGGGCCACTTTTCTTAGACTGAATGGCGGCCGTGCTTGGCATAGCCATACCCGTAATCTTAAATGGAAAATGAAACAAAGTCGTCAATTCTTCCGTATTTAACATCGCGCACTCTCTAGTTGTATTGGGAAACAATGGAGTGAATCTGGCAATAAAATTTCTCAAAATACTTTTACTCCTGTTAAGCGGTATTCTCTTACGGAAAAAATATTTCGTTTTTGGCCTTGTAACCGCAGAAAACTTTATAAAATTCATATTCGGAGTTAAAAAGTGAGAAAAATAAGACCTAGCCAATAATTTATGAGCCGAATTAAACTTTTCTTTTCTGGCCAAATAAAATCCTCTGATAACGGTTTTGAAAATCGGTTTTTTAATTTTATTCTCCACTTCGGTCATTATTTCCCTTTCGCCAGGAGTTAAAACCATTTCCCTTTCTCCGGTTTCTGATTTTTCGGCCTCAAGCCATTCATAACTTGTCTTTTCACCCGACCCCACTTTAGTCGGACCAAAAATAATTTGTCCTAATACTTTAAAAATTTCATCAATAAAAGTCTTTTTCTTTTTTTCAGGTCGGTTAGCAATTTTGGAAATTATTTTTTTGGCTTCACTTTTAAATGAAGCTTCTTCATCGTCACTAGGAGTCATTAAAATAAACTGAAGCCAAAACTGCTCTCCAGCACCCAGACTCGACATTGATTCCAGCAAAGAAGCTAGCGGGTCAATTCTTTTTTCTTCAGCAGAAATTTTTTCTCCTTGCGGTTCAAAGAATTTTTCATAAGTTCTAATTGGATAAGGAGCCTTTTTAGCTAAAATATAATCTTCTCCATAAATATCCCACTCTTTATTAGGCAAATTACTTGGAATATTTTGAGTATAATCAAAAACTTCTCTAATTTCTAATTGAGGATAATGCGCATACAAAGAAGATTCTACGGCGCGCTTATTAGAAGAAGCCACGCGCATATAAAAATGAATTATACCTTCAACGCTAACAATTTCAAAAGACAAAGAATCATCTGGCGACCCTTCACACCACTCTTCCCTAAAATTAGGCGGACTATATAAAGCCGGCCAAATAACCGTAAAGACATCTTCCATAGCCTTTAGCGGTGTCAAAAGCTCTTTAGGGGGAATAATTTCCAGCATCACCCATTTTTTATTAGCATAAGCGTGATCCCAAATTATCCACCACATATAAAGTTTGATAAGTTCCACCGAAAGAATTAAAGGAAAAAATACCCACCACCAAACTCTCAAAAAGGGCACAAAAATAATAATGGCTAGCAAAAAAAGCCACCACAAAGAAGCGACAATAATTCTTTCGGGTAATGAAAATGTGTATTTCTTTTCAGCCATTAGCTATTAAGCTCTGGATTACGAAACTCACCCTAAAAACTAGTTTCGCAATTTAGAACTATTAAGAAAAACTGGTTAATTTTAATAAATCCGGAAGATACTGCACAACAATAGACAATAAAGAAATAATCAAAAATCCTGTTATAAAAAATTCAAAGGTGAAAAGTAGTGGAACTACCACATAGCTTTCGGCTTTTTCATGCCAATAGTAAAACAGCGAAAACCAAACGATATAAAAAATAACCGTCGCTACCGATAGGATAATGAATAATAAAATAAAAGGAGTCATTAGTTAGTTTGTAGTTGGTAGTTTGTAGTGAGTAGTCAGCGAACGTTTTTTACGTTCTACAAACTACTCACTAACAATATTATACCCCCAATCAAATTTTCAATCAACAAATTTTTTACAAAAAAATAAGCGTCGAGAAAATCAAAATGATTTTTCAACGCTTTGTGCCAAATTTCCAAGTGAAACAAGGCAAGTTCAAAAGATCCGAGAATCCAAGAACTATTTAGATACTTTGCGGACGCCGGCGAACCACCAGCTATCATTCCAATCACCACCACCGCGAAGAACACGCACGTCCCGCCCGACAACGTAGCGACCGAAAGCGGCATAACACCATTTTTTGTCGGCATCCTGCCAATGAGTGCCATTGGGGTGATTATCCGCAAAGGTGGGGTCGGCCTGGTTGATGGCGGTGAGGGAATGCGGGTCGACGGGCGTGAGATCTCGCAGATCAAATTCTTTTTCGAGTTCGGCATCACTAACGTAGCGACCGAGCTTGAAAAATATGACTTCGACCTCGTCGCTATTGCCTCGGGGTGCTGAGGTGACAACCTCGTTATTGAGGTATTGCTCCCGCCCCGTGGCATCGATCGCCTCCTTTAGGCTACGAGCGCGGTTGACCGTGACGCGCCGAACGATGGGGTCGCTTAGGGCCTCCACGTGTTTTCGGAAGACCACCAATTGATCTTCAGCCAATTTTGGTTGGCCTAGAGCCACCTGAACCGCTTCCGAACTGAACTCTCGACTGTGTTTTTCGAGCAAGGCTCGGTAGTTTGACACAGCCTTGTCAATTTGACCAGCGGTCGTAGTTTGGGATGGGGTCGATGTTGTCATCGGCGTCATCCTTTCGTAAGAAAAGAAACCTAGGGCTGGCGAAGTTACCAGTCATAGCCAGAAATCCTAAGTGTAGTCGAAGGACTTTTGGCTATGACCAGTTTTGGGCATATTTTAGCGATATTTAGATGTAAAAGGGCTATTTCTATCTATATCTTAATTATACACCTTTTATGTTTTATTGTCAAGGACTTAAAACGGGCACCCCAGAGGGGTGCCCGTTTTTGTAAATAAGTTAACTTAATTGAGTTTCTCGCAAGAAGTATTTCCCGTCATCATTTTTGTGGAAATATTTTTTGTTATTTAGGTTAATCAAAATAGTATTTTTTACTACCATTCTTTGGCCTAAAACTTCCTTGACCACTTCTTCTTGACCCAATCCTTCTTCTTTTTGTTTTAACACTTTAGTAATCACATCCTTGATAGTTCCTGGAGCATATCCCCATTCACCCAAGGCATAAAGCCCTCTACCCACCAAAACGAATCTTGAATCCTTAATTAATTCATTATGCACCGTTTGAGCGTGAGTTTTTTTATTAGGTAAATTATATTCCAATCCATCAATCAATTGAGTAATCTTTCTAAAGTGAAGTGGCGCTTTTTCGCTCTTGAGCACCAAGAAAGCTTTGTCTTTTACTCCTCTTGGTTTGATTTCTGGCCAATCGATTAATCCCAATTTACCATCTTTATTAGGTTGAATTTTCTTAGAAATTTGCAAGTAAGAAACCAACGATTCATTATTCAAATTATGCTTAGAAGCAAAATTTGCATGTAATTCTTCGTGGGTTAAAAGGTTTTTATGGTCTGAAATATCAGAAACCAATAAAGCTAATCTATTTTTAACACTACCATCACCGCCCTGCATAGCTGTCCAAAAATCATAGTGGTCTTTTTTCTCACAAACCCTCAAGAATTCATTTCCTAAAGTAAGTAAAAACAAAACATAAGCTTTATGGTTTTTTCCACCCAAATCTTCCAAAACCGTAGATTCTTTTTTAAAGCCTCCGTGTTTTTCAAAGTAAGCATTCAAATCTTTGAAGATAGTTTCTAGTAATTCTTTGTTGTTTTTTCTAACAAAGCTAAAACCAGCTTCCTCAATTTGACGAACTCTTTCTCTAGTAATTCCTAATCTTTGGCCAATAGATTCTAGAGTTTCTATTTTGCCAGTTTTAACACCAAAGCGCCGATCAAAAATATCTTTAGTTTTTGGCGAAAGACCTTTGGTAAGCTTTGTATATGTTTGGAAGTAATTCATTTTATTATCCATATTATTTATTTATATTTCAAAGTATATTTAATGTATACTTATATCCTATCATATATGGTTTTATATGTCAAGCCTTTACCATGTTGATAACTTTTTAGAGTGTCAAATGGCTTTAATTCCCCCTTATCTCGCGTTCCTCTTCTCGCTATAATTATGCCACGAAACCAATAACGGACCGGCAATAAAAATAGAAGAATATACTCCCGAAACAATACCCACAATTAAAGCTAATGAAAAATATTTAAGACTTTCTCCACCAAAAAAGAAAATAGAAATCATCACAAATAGTGTTGTTAAAACGGTGCTGACGGACCTGCCCACGGTTTCATTTAAACTTGCATTAACGGTTTCATTAAATGATGCGGAGCTTTTTTTGACAATATTTTCTCTAATCCTATCGAAAATAACAATCGTATCGTGCACTGAAAATCCTAAAATAGTAAGCAGTGCTGCAATAATGGGAATAGTAACTTCTACATTGTAAAAATGGCCCAAAAGCGCGAAAAGTCCTAGGGGTATCAAAATGTCGTGGAATAAGGCGACTAAAGAAGTAATTCCATATTTCCAAGAAGAAACTGGTCTGGAAACTTTTCTAAAAACCAATGTGATATATAAAGTAATAGATGCTAAAGCCAAAATAATGGCGATAATGGTTTTATTTTTTAATTCCTGACCAACCGATGGCCCAATGTATTGAAAACTCTTTTCTTGTGCAGGCGACAAAGCATTAATATTAGCAAGAATACTTTGGTGCGTCGCTTCGTCAACGCCCTTAAATTTTAATATTAAAGCATTAGAACCAACGGGCTGCAGGACAATTTCACCCAAATTAAATTGAGAAAGGCTTTTTGAAATTTCTTCATTATTTGGTCTTTGCGCAGTAAAGTTAACTTCCATATTACTGCCTCCGGTAAATTCGATGCCAAATTTTAAGCCAAAAACCGCCAAACAACCAATTGAGGCAATAATGAGAGCTCCAGAAATAAGATAATATACTTTTGAATATTTAGTGAAGTTAAACATTTTAGCTTGATTAGCTTGTTTAGCTTAATTAGCTTTTTAGCTTTTAGACATTTCGTCCTAATTAGCTAACTAGCTAAGCAGCTAATTAGCTGTTAAAGTATCCACTTAAGTTTTTCCAAACGTGGGCCGACAAATACCATTAATAAAATTCTCGTAATAAAAATTGCCGAAAACAAACTCACCAAGATACCCAAAGCTAATGTTAAGGCAAACCCCTTAATAAACGATGTTGAGAAAATAAATAAAATTGCGCATACAATTAAAGAATTCAAATTACTATCACGAATTGAAGGCCATGCGCGATAAAATCCTTCTTCAATAGCCACCGATAAACTTTTGCCTCTTCTTATTTCTTCTTTCATTCTGGCGAAAATCAAAATATTGGCATCCACTGCCATTCCAATAGATAAAATAAATCCCCCAATTCCCGCCAAAGTTAATGTCACCGGAATCAGCTTAAACAAAGCAATAGTTAATGCCACATACACCATTAAAGCTACTGAAGCCAAAAGCCCAGGCAGACGATAGAATATAATCATAAATAAAACCACCGCTAAAAGCCCATAAATTCCAGCCCAAAGGGACTTTTGCAATGAAACAGCACCCAAAGTTGGCCCTACGGTTTCTTGAGAAATGGGACTGCCAATTTTCACTGGTAAAGCTCCAGAATTTAATCTGCGCACAATTTCATTGGCTTTTTGAATATTTAAACTTCCTGTAATAATGGCTTTACCACCGGTAATTTTATCTTGCACAACAGGAGCATACAAATCATTGTAATCAATTTTCTCGTCGCCGTTGGTATCAATAATAGAAAATCCATCTAGCAAAATCGCTATTGGTTTTTGAATATTTCTAGCAGTAATTTGCTCAAATAACTTATCTCCCTCGGTATTAAAAATTAACTCAATTTGAGGTTTGTAGGTCGTTTGATCAAACGTAACATTTGCTTTTGATAAATATTTTCCGGTAAGTTCAGTTGGTTTTAAATAAGGATTTTGAAAAGCTAATTGATAATCTTTTATTTTAGTAATATCACCATTTTTTTCTTGCACAGCCTGCACCTCTTTTATTTTATCCAAAAATGGCTGAGCTTCGGCTTCGGTTCTTTGTTCACTAAATTCCAAATAAGGAGTTTGCCCAATCATATCAATGGCTTCCTGTACATCTTTTACTCCGGGCAATTCAACAACCAATCTATCTTGTCCTTGAATTTGCACTACGGGTTCAGAAACACCAAATAAATTAACTCTTCTTTCAATAACATCGCGAAGGCCTTGCATAGCCAAAGCTTTATCTGAAACGGTGCTCAAATCTGCTTGGTAAGTTAAGTTTACTCCGCCCTGCAAATCAAGGCCTAACACGTAAGGCTTAGTCCAGAAATGAGGCACTTTCCAAGAAAACTTATTATTTAAATAATCAACTGATGTATCAAAATAATTTGGATACACAAAATTCCCCGCCAAAACGGCAAGCAGTAAAACTCCGATAAAGATAATGTATTTTTGTTTCATATTGATTTTGTAAAAGATTTATTATTCTAATATGATTTAATAAAAAACGCAAGACGAATAATATTTAATTTTCAAAGATTGACAATAGACTTAATAAGGTGTATAATTAAACTTAGATCCTTAACCTTGGCAACCTAAGAGTTACCACGCTCAAGTAGTGCGTTAACTACGAGGAGAGTCTAATGAGACTCAATGAACGAGACCTGATTTGGCCAAAAGATGAGCGGGCCGTAAAAATTGCCACAATGAATTTGGCGCCCGCCGATTTAAGGCCTATCTACTTCCTTTTATTGCCAGGGATTGGCTATACATGGAGAGGAGAAGGTCAAAAAATTCCTCATGGTGCCCAAATCGTCGGAAACGGTAAGATTTTTTCAACCGACGATGGTATCGGAAGATACATTCACGGAACCCTAGTTGATGGGCTCGCATGGATGCATGGAATGGACTTCCTCAATTGGGAGCAACCCGATTTCTTGGAAGACCATCGAGTGATTCTCCCAGAAAGACCACTTGCCGCTTGGTTCGCCAAACCAGATCGATAAATTTGGCAATTTGAAACATGCTCTGCGCGACTTCGGTCGGCGCAGGGCTTTTTTATTATAATTTTTCTAATATTTTCAATTCTAGTTTGTCAGTCTCGGTATTATAAATAGCAAAACAGGGTTTATATCTTTGACCTGCCAACTCTCCCGGATTTACCAATCTACACTCGCCCACTTTTTCTTCCCATGGCCTATGGGTGTGGCCGTAAAAAACTAAATCGTAATTTCCCGTTTCTGCCATTGTTTTGGCAATTTCTGGATAGTGATTTAAAAAAATACGCTTGCCACCTAATTCTATTTTTAATTCTTCGGGAATTTTATCTAAATGATAATCCCCATTGCCCCGCACAAACGTTATTTTTCCCTTAAAACTTTTTACTGCCCCATCTATTATTTCTTGATTACAAATATCCCCGCAATGCAAAATCACTTTGATATTTTCTTTATTTAACCAATCAATTACTTTTTTAAAATTAGCCCAATTATCATGAGTGTCAGAAACAATGGCAAACTTCATTTAACAAAAATATTAATAATCATCTTATAAAAACTCGTCGCTGAAAAAATTCCGAAGAAAACAAAAGCGATGCCGATTACTATTTTTCTTATTTTACTTAGACGCAATATCGCAGGAAGCTCGGCTTGATTTAATTTATAAACCAACCCAATATGCACAAACATACAAACGGCATTAATTAAAGCACTCAGCACTAAAAGCGTCAGCGGTTCACTAAAACCAGAGGCCAAGATAATAATTCCAAAAATAATTTGCATCCACAAAAACCAGTAATAAATTTTTGAAAGATGAACTTTTTCGTTACGATGAGATTTTAAAATAGCATAATTTTCCGACATAATTCTGCTATTAGCATCCAAGACTGTAAACTGCGTCAAAAAAAGCATACTTGCCATTAATAAAGCAAATAGCGATCCAATTAAAGGAAGAGTCTTTTGACCGATAATCCGTGCTTCATTAATAACAAAATTAATTCCGGTTTCATTACCCGCGATGCAAAAAGTGGTCACATAAGAAAGAAGCAACAATAAAAACATCGCCAAAAGCCCCATGACAAAAAAGACAAAAAAGTGCTCAATATTAACCGCGCGCCACCAAGCCCCAAATCGCGAAACATTTTCTTTGGATGGCTCAAATTCATAACCATTTAAATCTACCACTTGATGACCACCTTCAAGCAACCCCTTTAATTTGGTCGCAAAATGCCCCATTCCATAACCTTTTTCGCGAATATAACTTGATTGGGCCAGGTTTAAATTCCCACCGGCTCCACTAAAAGCAATCGCCGCGAAAAAAGAAGCTAATGGAATCGCTTGAGGGAAAAACCAATAATCATTCCCCTTACCAATGGCTCCCAAAAAGAGTGCTCCCCAATCCGAAAGCTTGGCAAAATATAAAGTTAACAAAAAAACAAAAGGGATTCCGATAATAATAATTATTTTTGAAAAACGCTCAACGGTATTATAAATATATTTTCCAACACTCAAAACAATCCCAATCATTAAAAGAAATGTAATAGCGATTATAGTTTGATTCCCCCCAAAAACAAAAGCGAATAAAAAAGCTGAAGAAGCGATGATTCCCGGCCAGACAAAACCAATTAAAGTGGAAATAATCAACCAATAAGGCACATATTTCCATTTTCGGCCAAAACCTACAAAAACACTCTCACCAAAAACCAAGGCGTAGCGCTCAATTTCCATATTAATAAAAAACTGCATAGTAATACCT
>CAYHFP010000030.1:0-9599 GCA_964355995.1 uncultured Candidatus Saccharibacteria bacterium
GGTTATCATTCCCGACAGTACTTAAGAAATCTAACAAGGAGCGTAAAGTTATTTTAGAATACGGGACTGTTACCCTCTATGGTGCCCCTTTCCAGGGTGCTTCTTTTAACCAATTACCGTTCTCCCTCGATAGTCATTATCCAATCCTCGAGCATTCGAGGACTAAATAATGCTCCCGACGTTAAACCCTTACAACCCCAATTATAAAATTGGTTTAAGCTGTTCCCTTTTCGCTCGCCACTACTAAGGGAATGTTGTCCCGCGAACGGGACTTTGTTTTATTTTCCTCCGCTTACTGAGATGTTTCACTTCAGCGGGTTAGCCACACTGTCTTGCGACAATGTTTATCTCGTATTACCGAAATAGGGTTTCCCCATTCGGACATCACCGGATCAAAGCTTGCTAGCCAGCTCCCCGATGCTTATCGCAGGCACGCCACGTCCTTCATCACTTTAATATCCCAAGGCATCCACCATTTGCATATAACCTATTTTCTTGCGTAAGTAATAGATACAGATTTTATTTATCTTTATCTTTATTTTTATACATTTAGGTTACTCCGATTGCAGTCGGAAAAAAATGTATAAAAATCGCCAAACAATAAAGTGATTATTGTTTGATGAACTTTATAATTATGCTATTTTTTACCTGTTACCCAATTAAATAAGACCCATCTTAAAATTAATTGGGCGCCCTATCGCATTGCGTTTTGAGAACAATGAATACATATCTTTTGGATATGTTTTGACAAGGATAAAATTTTCAAGTTACGATCATAACGAATCCGCGACTCCAGACGTCCAACACCTATTTTTGAGATGTTGGACGTCTCACTGGAATCGCGGACTAACTATATTTTTGAATAATCTATTCTGAAATTAAAAACCGCCTTCAAGCGGTATAAGCCAAACAAAAAATTTAGCTGTTACCCGCCGTATTTTTTAGTAGTGGTTTTTTTGATATTCATCATGTAAGTAATAGTTTATTCTATTTATAAATCCGTGTCAAGTCTTCACCTTTGGTTGCCCCAAATATGCATTAAAAATAATATGTTTTATACCAATTTTTATGGCCAAAGGTGAAGACTCAATACCTTAGCGAGAATCTAGAAAATAGAATTTTTTTAAAAAAAGACGGCGCCCGCGGGCGCCGTCTTCAAATTCTATTTTCTATTTTTTAGCGAGCGAAGGAATTATAAATTATAAACCGCAGTTTGTAATTTGTGATTCCAAGCGAGCGCCAAAAATATGCTGTGCATATTTTTCTACTTTCTATTTTCTAACTTTATCGGTTTTCTACCTTTCTTTTCATATCAGTAATAATTTGTCCGGCAGTTTCTTTTCCACCCAATCCGATAGCAATAGCAACTCCCAAAGAAAGGGCGAATACTACGCCGTAAACAATTGCCATATAAAGCGTTTTAATTAAATCGCTAGTTGGCAAAAGTTGTTCCAAAATTAGGAATAAAGTAAAAATCCAAATTGCCCATCTAATAATAGAAGAAGCAACATATCCGTGTCCAAGCTTCATTCCTTCAACTCCAACCCTGACAACCTTTTCAATAATATCAGAAATAATAACAGCAACTACAAATATCAAAGAAGCCACAACAACGTTTGGCAAATAATTTAATACTTGAGTTAAGATAACTCCAAATTGCGCAAGATTTAAAATGTCTACCGCAACCAATAATGATACAATCACGAAAACCCATTTAAAAATAGCTCCAATAAATTCGGCTGGGTTTACTTCAATGTTTGCCTTTTGCAAAGCTTTGTGCCAACCTTCTTTATTAAATAAACTATTTAATCTAACTGACTTTAAAATTTCAGCGACAATTTTTCCAATCCCAACTGAAACCAAATATCCAATTACAAATACCAAAATTGCCAAAACTAATTTTCCGACGAAGCTCACCATATCTTGTAAAAATGGTTGAATAACCAATAATGACCAATCGCTATTTAACATATGATTTTTTTGAAACTTTAATCTTAATTCTTGAAGCTTCGTGTCGTGACGTTTTTAAGTTTCAAGTTTTAAGATTCAAGCTTTAAGATTTTATTTATTTTTTTATGCCTTTCACTATCTTTTGCATTAGTCGCCGTGACTATTAAAAGATATCGACCTTTTAGTTTAAAAGGCTGAAAAGCCTTAAAAACAAATATTATAATATTATCTCATTGATTGAGACTACAAATCAATCCCCTCCTGTGGATAAGTGACCAGCGACTATTATAGTCGCTGGTCATCCCCAACTTGATTGGGGATCCAGTTACAAACAAAGAGCTATGTTAATTAGCCAACAAATCCTGCCACTCTTTAGGGATATCCATCGCTAAATTTATCACTCTGTCTTCTGTTGCCATTTTAAACGAAATATTGGTGGCGCAAAGAGCAATAGCTCTTTCATCTGCCCACCTCTCGCCCTTATACTTTACATCCCCCACAATTGGCATCCCTGCCAAGGAAAGCTGGGCGCGAATTTGATGAAATTTTCCAGCATCTATTTTTATTTTTAACAAAGTGTAGCACGCTTTGTTAACCCCGCGAAGCTTTAGCGAAGTGGGGTTCTCTACTATTTTGATGACTTCGTAATATAAATTCGCTTCTTCGCCGTCTTTAAATTCCCGAGCTTTTTTTAATTTTTCATCTTTTCCCAATAAGTTTTTCAACACTCCTCGCGGTGATTTTGGCACACCACCCACGATTACCTGATATGTTTTTTCAATAGTTTTATTCCTAAATTGCTCCGACAATCGCGAAGCACCTTTACTAGTTTTAGCAAATAATAAAATTCCGCAGGCTGGCCTGTCTAGCCGATGCACCAAACCCAAAAAAACGGCGCCCGGCTTTTGGTATTTTGTTTTTAAATATGTTTTTACTTCGTCAAACATACTTTCATTTTTTGTTTTGTCTGGCTGACTCAAAATGCCCGCCGGCTTAAAAACCGCGATAATATGATTGTCTTCATACAAAACTTTGACATTTTCCATAAATAAGTTATAGTAAGTTAGTGTTTCAAAACTCAATTCTCGCAGCCCCAATAGAAAGGAGGGCAAGATGGAACGTGTGATTCGCATCTCTTCTCGTTTCGATACTGCTTCGCCTCGAACAATTTTCTCAAAAAGCTTCGAAGTGAAACGACCACTGACCATGCGCTGTGGTTCCGAATTTCTACTTACCTGGGTTGCTTCCCTGCATGGAGAAGAGCAAGTATTCGGAGAGCTCAAAGATGTTGGCTCAGAAGGACTCATGGAGGTCGTTTGGGTTGATATGCCCCTCAGGACAGAGGAGTTACGAAAAATTCTCTCCGACCAAGGGTTTACTGAACATCAAATTCAGTAAATCACACATCGAAGGTCCCACAAAAGGAATTTGTGGGACTTTTCAATTTCAATTTTTCTTTTGTCTACTCACTACCAACTACAAACTACTCACTAGGTCTTTTATTCTCTCTACCTCATTTTCAACCGCTGGCCCATCGTAATCTCCGCTATGCCCCGTCGAACCTTCGTATGAAGGTTTTTTCTGGTCCAAATGCAAACTAAAATTCAATGCCTTGCCACCGCCGTCATTGCGAGGTAAAGCCGAAGCAATCTCTTTTATATATGCGTGAAACCGCGGATAATCATTACCCCCCAATTTTTTCACCATACTATATTCACCTGCTTTTTGAAAATAAGCTGGCGAATAGCCAATCTGTCGCATAATAGAATCAATACTGGCGTCAATATTTTTGATAATAAAATCCACCCCAGTAGAAGAATTTTGACGCCCCAGTAGTAGAAATATTTGCGAATATTTCACTACGGGACAAGAATTAAATTTATCCCTTTATCAAAATCTTTGTTAATTATTATTTTTTTGCAACCCACTAACCTCCCTGTCAAAATTCTCTACGGGGTAGCCCCGTATGTGAAATTTGGCTTTTTTTCTCACCCGAAGGGTGGCCAAATTTCTACTACTGGGGCATTGAAGTTTTAAAACTAAATAGTATGATTAGATAAAGGAAGGAGGTGAAAAATGAAAAGACACGGATGCAAATGTGGCGCTAAGCGCCCCCGCGATTGCGGCTGCAAGAAGTAGCGACAAACTGCGCAAAGATCAAACCCATATCGCTTGCCCAAGATTTCGTATCTTGGCCCAAGCGATTTTTTATTTTAAATTACATTTTCATTTGACAAAATTTAATTTATATAATAATATATATCACGTTACCCCGTTCTTTTACCTCAAAGGAGTCCCGATGAAATACGAAGTCAAAAGTTCGCGTGAAGACATTGCGGAACACAATATTGGAAGTTTCTCCGCAGATTCTGACGACGAAGCAAAAAGAATTTTTCTCAAAGAATATGTGGCTAACCCAAATAATAGTTGGAATCATCTACGATTAATTCAAGTGGCTCAAGAAAGAATCGAGAGGCATATTGAAACTTCTGATCCTAGCGATTGTCGAAAAAAGTAATTCTTCGAAATTACAGCCAGTCGCGAATCAATTCATATCGCTTGCCCTACTTAGGCCAAGCGATTTTTTATTTTCAAACTTTATAACTTGATAAACTTGATAACTTGATAACTTTCAACTTCACTAGCCATGTTTGAATTCCACCACATCCCCGTCCTTAACCACATACTCTTTTCCTTCCGTGCGAATCAATCCCGTTTCACGAGCTTTGGCATAGCTTCCGGCTTTTAGTAAATCTTCCCAAAAAACGACTTCTGCTTTCACAAACTTTTTTTCAAAATCTGAATGAATCACGCCGGCCGCCTGCGGGGCTTTATCCCCTTTTTTAATGGTCCAGGCACGCGTCTCCACTTCTCCCGTTGTTAAAAATGTTTGCAAACCCAATAATTCATAACTTTTTTTAATCAACAAATCCGTGCCCGACAATTCGTTAAATCCCAGTCCCACCCGCTCTTCTTTATTTAATCCTTCGGATTCTTCTTCACCAGCGATATCCAAAACAACGCAGTTGTTTTGTCCTGAGCGAAGTCGAAGGACTACTTCCTCCTGCACCTCCTCCGGTTTTCCGTTAAGTAGATATAATCTTGGCTTAAAAGTTAATAATTGGAATTGTCGCATAATAAGAACCTCGTCCTCAGTCCATTCTTGGTCCACCAATATTTTTTGTTCCTGCAATAATTTTTGCGCCCGCGATAAAACGGTATTTTCTTTAATGGCTTCTTTTTTGCCGGCGCGCACATCTCCTGCCAAACCATCGATTCTTTTGTTTACGGTTTCTAAATCTTTTAAAATTAATTCCACATCCAAAATTTCTTTATCTTTAATGGGATTAATTTCATTTTGAGTGTTGATAATATCGGCATTTTTAAAAGCGCGTAAAACATACACAATGGCATCGGTTTCGCGGATATTAGCCAAAAATTTATTCCCCAAACCTTCACCTTCGGCGGCACCTTTTACCAATCCAGCAATATCCACAAAATCCACCGTGGCGTAAATTTTTTTCTGAGTTTTTGAAAATTCTGCCAATTTATCAATGCGTTCGTCGGGCACCAAAACCACGCCCACACTTGGGTCAATAGTGGCAAATGGATAGTTGGCTATCAACACCTGCTTTTTAGTTAAAATTTTAAATAAAGTGGATTTTCCAACATTTGGAAGCCCCACAATTCCGATACTTAATGCCATAGTTTTTTTTATTTTATTATTAAGATTTTTTTAGAAAATACTTTTCCATTAATTGGCTGAAAATCACCGCCACCAAAACTACTATAATATATATTGAAAGAATCTGAAAAAATTCGAGATTAACTTTTCTTAGAATTCCCAATACCGAAGCAAAAAGCCACGATGTCATAGAAATAGCACCAAGAGCAAAAGAAAATCTGCGAAGCCGATGCAATCTTTTAGATTTTTTAATAGCCTCACTATCAAAAGATATTTTCATCAAGTTGGGAGCAACTAAAATATTTAATAATATTCCATTAATAGTGATAACTGCGACTATTACCATTTTCGCCAAAAATTTTGCCGAATGATTAAGCTGGTCCGTTTTAACAATATAAAAACCAAGTCCAGTAATGATTAAAATGACCAGTGCGCACCAAATCACCTGCGAAAGAGTGTGCATTACATCTGCTTCAATTTTAGATATGCTATAATTTTTTGAAAATTTAAAAAACAAAATATCGGCTATAATAGCCCCACCTAGACCAAGCGCTGTTCCTAGTATATGGAAAATAACAATAACGCTATAATGCTCGGCTAAAAATTTTACAAAATTAAAATCTGATCCAACTATTGCAGAAGTAAATATAATTATACATAATCCGGCAGATGCCAGACACCAAATGCACCACTGCTTGAGGTTAAATATTTGAATAAATGTAAGATACAATGAAAACAATACCGCTAGAGTGCTAGACAACAAAACCAAAAAAACCATCAACGAATTGGCTTGAAGCGGAGTTAAAAGAAAAAATAAATAACTAATAAATATAATCGTGTAATAAAATAATCCAATAGTTTCTACCGGCAAACCTAAAAATTCTGAATATTTACTACGAATGACAACTTCACAATTAGACCTAACCGGACAGACCATTTTTTGCCCTGATTGCTTGCTTCTTTGGATATAATACGCAAGACAAAATCCTAAGAAAGAAGTGGCGATTAAAATACTATTTATTACTATGTTCATGTTATTACTTATTATTTTTATCTAGCGTGGTCAACCTTGTCGCTATTTATAATTCCAACGGCATTTGATAATTTTTTATATCTTGCTTTAAGTTCTGCTAATTTTTCTTTGGAAATATCCGTTTCTTTTTCTAGCGCCTGTAATTTTTTAAGAATAGGACCGAGAGCATCTTTTGCGTTTTTTCTTAACGGACTTTCTAGTGCTTCTTTCACCTCAGTAATTGCCATCAAATCTTCTACTGAAAATTCTTTTTCGAATTCATCAATTGATGCTTCAAATTCTAAAATTTCTGCGCCACTTTCTCTTTTCGTTTCCACTACAGGAGCTTCTGGGTTGTCTTGCATATATGCCTGATATTGTGCAATTTGATCTGGAGTTAAATCTCCCATTTTTGTTCTTTCAAAACCCACTGATTCTTCTGCTGGTTTTTCAGAACCCCCCCCTAATTCATTTTCATTTACCATAGTTTGCTAGTGATTTTAATATTAAAAGAAAAGTCCCGGGCGCCTTGGCCAAGGACTTAGACAATCCGTTGTCATTTTCATTTGTGCTCTCCATTTCCATTTGTGTTTTCTTGGGGGATAAAATCTTCAGGGTAAGGATATTCCCCAGCCTTCATAAATTCTATCAAAAAGTTTTTGGGAATTCTCCGGAATCTTGACCCAGGGACTCGAAATCCCTTTAACTTTCCTTCGTCAAAACACCTAATAATGGTTTGCTGAGAAACTTTGCAAATCTTTGCAGCCTCTCCTGTAGTGAAAATGTCGGGATACTTTCTTGTCATTAGAGCCTCCAAAAAAAAGAAAATAAAGAACTAACTTCGGTGGACCCTGCGGGAGTCGTCGAGTGACAAACACCCAACGCCCGATGTTTATCATTGGGCGAACCCGCCGCTCCCTGCCTACCGTCAGGCAGGCTCATTGTTCCGATAATTTCGTAAACATTTAATCTTAAAGCCCTTGGTGGACCCTGCGGGAGTCGAACCCGCCGCTCCTCATTGCAAATGAGGTGTGTTACCGATATACCAAGGGCCCACCAAGGGCTTTAAGACTATAAACAAAGAACGAAATTACCGAGAATCCTCGCATAGCGGGACAAATGAGGTACCTGCCTGCCGGTAGGCAGGTGTTACCGATATACCAAGGGCCCGTGACATATTTTACTTTTGTAAAATATGGAATTTCTAATTATACTAATTAATCTAATTATTCTAAAAACCGTCTAGAAATTTTTTCATTAGGATTTATTTAGGTCAATTAGTATAATTAGAACAATTAGAATAATTCACTACTTTATCTCCAAAATCTTCACTTTTATCTTTTTTCCTTTTATTTCATATTCAAAAGCATCTCCTACTTTTTTGCCCATCAACTCTTGCCCCAGCGGTGACTGATACGATATTTTATTATTTAAAACATCCGCCTGAGTTGAAGTTACAATATGATAATTTTCTTCTTCACCCCCAAACAATATTTTTACTTTTGAATCAACCTGCACGGCTCCGCCTTCTTTTTTCTCAACTACAATGGCTTCATTGACGGCATTTTCTAATTGTTCAATTTGTCCCAAAATAAAAGACTTCATATTGCGCGCATCGTGATAGGCGGAATTTTCTTTTAAATCACCAAAAGCAGCCGCTTCTTTGATAAGCTTAGTAACTCTGATAATTTCAACGGTTTTTAACTGCTTGAGCTCCTCTTTGATTTTTTTCAAGCCTTCGGCTGTGAAGTATTGTGCCATAATTGAATGTTACACGAAAATAAAAAAATTTCAAGTAAAAAAAGAAGCCGTTTCGCGATGCACGATTGCATCGCGAAACGGCCCTAGTCCAGCTACCACTAATGAGCGGTAATATGGACGACTGGTCCACCATAGCCCATATCGTCTATGGCAAAGATTGTCACGTCTCCACCAGCCGGCCACGTGGTATCGGGGGCCTGAGAGATTGAGAAAGTGAAACCCCCATCTTCGTCTGTGACTGCGAGAAACTCCCCAAAATTTCCTCCGATCATCACGAGCAAATTCCCGACTGGTCCGTCGTCGATAACCCAACCGTAAAGGGTCACATTCGTTCCAGCAAGTTCGTAATCGGCTCCAACAACCTCGGGAAGCATCAGGTTTTCGTCCCCTCGGACCCCACTAGAAAACAACGAACAGCCAATCAAGCACCCAATCACCAGAAAACGATTCATAACCTACCCTTCCCAGAGCAAAAAGAAATTAAAATGTCCCAAACACCTCGGGACATATCTTCTAGAGACTATCATATTAGCTTATTATTGTCAACATTAGACGTATTAACCTAGTACAATAAATCGACGATCGTCGATTTATTGTACTAGGTTAAATCTGTTAAAATTTTGCAAGAAAAAAGCCGTAATCTTGCGAAAACGGCCGAAGCGAAGTTGGCGGGATTTGAACCCACGACCCCTACCCTGAAGAGGTAGTGCTCTCCCGGGCTGAGCTACAACTTCAAAAAATGGCCAGCAGGATTTGAACCTACAACATACACGTTAATAGCGTGCTGCTCTGCCGGGTTGAGCTATGGCCACAAAAGAAAAAACTGGGCAGTTGTTGGAACATCAGATTTCTCTGATATCAGTGGGTTCCAGAGTCCCTTCAACTGCCCAGCGAATTAATTATCACAATAAATAATAACTAATTCGCGTGGCAGTTTAGTGCCCATGCCATTATAATATCTTGGTAAGTTTTTATTCGCGTGGGCGCATTCGTGTAATATCTGACGAAGTCAGATTTTGCGCTTTTCGCATGCAATTAGTTACTTAAAGTTGTTTCGAATAGTTGGTTTTATGCCGAACCGAACTAAACGCATTTGGTTAAAAACAGAATTCTCAGTTTTCAACCAGAGTCAACACTTTTAAAAAAATGATCCACGAGCAGCTTCCGCTACCCGTGCCTTGTTACGACTTA
>CAYHFP010000031.1:0-9556 GCA_964355995.1 uncultured Candidatus Saccharibacteria bacterium
CTTTAAGAGTTGTCCATTCCACCCGCCCAACCTCCTACCCACTTCATCTATTCTTTGTGAAAGGAAAATATATTTTTTAGCATCCAAAGATTTTGTTTCCCAAAGAATCATTAAAAGTATTTTTAGCACATCGGTTTTCCTGATAGCTAAAATAACAAAAGGTAATTTTTTGGTTTTATCTAAAAAACTAGCGGTGGAAATAGCTTCTAGTATTTCTACCAATAAATTATCAATTCTTTGTCCAAGAGAGTGTCGATGGACTTTTGGCAAAACTTGATAATATTCAAACCAAGCCAAATAGGCACTTTTGGTTTTTTCAAAAATAGGTAACAGTCTGGGGGGGGGGATTAGAGGAATTTGTATTTTTATGAAAATTTTGCTCTGTCATAAATATGAAGATTTAGTGAGTATTAATAACCTGCTTTTGGCCTGGCAGGAGTTTTTAAAAGGTAAGAGAAGCAAAAAAGATGTGCAGGAATTTCAGTTGCACTTAATGGATAATATTTTAGCACTTCACCGTGATTTGGTAAATCATACTTATCGCCACGGTGGTTATCGAGAGTTTAAAATCAACGACCCAAAGCCACGAATTATCCATAAAGCCAGCGTGCGTGACCGACTTTTGCACCACGCTGTTTATCGTAAACTTTACCCATTTTTTGATAACGCTTTTATTGGTGATTCGTTTTCCTGTCGCCAAAATAAAGGCGCGCACAAAGCCTTGCAAAGATTTTTAGATTTTAGCCGAATTGTTTCAAAAAACAATACCCAAACTTGTTTTGTCTTAAAATGTGATATCAGAAAGTTTTTTCATTCTATTGATCAAAATATTTTATTAGCGATATTGGATGAAAGAATTGAAGATAAACAGATTATTAGTTTACTTAAAGAAATTATTGGTAGTTTTAATTCTCAAACCAAAGGAGTCGGCCTACCCTTGGGCAACCTAACCTCCCAGCTTTTTTGTAACATCTATATGAACGAATTTGACCAGTTTGTAAAACAAAAATTACGCGCGAAGTTTTATATCAGATATGCCGATGACTTTGTAATTTTTTCAGAAGATAAAAAGTATTTAGAAAATCTCGTTTTTAAAATAGGTGAATTTTTACAATCAAAACTAAAATTAAATTTGCATCCCGATAAGGTTTTTATCAAAACCCTATCTTCTGGAGTTGATTTTTTAGGCTGGGTGCACTTTTTTGACCATCGGGTTTTACGGACTACAACTAAGAAAAAAATGTTTCGGAAATTAAAAGAAAACAGCAAGCCCGAAAGATTAAATTCTTATTTTGGGTTATTGAAATATGGGAATACACAAAAGATAAAGAGTGAAGTTTTAAATAAGCTTTGCTAGGTGTTCATTTTAGCGTGCTTTTGTTTTAATTTAAAAAATAATGTAAAATAAGAGATTATATTCAAATTTTAAAAAATGATTGAAATAAATAATCTTACCAATTTTGCTGTTAATAAAACGTTTTTTATTGGGGTTGCAAAAAAAGTGTTAAAAGGCGAAAATAGATTAAAGGACAATATATCTATCGCTTTTGTTAATCCCGCAGAAATTCATAAGCTTAATAAAAAGTTTAGAAAAAAAGACAAGCCAACCGATGTTTTATCTTTTGAGAAAGTTTCTGATTTTAAAGATGAATGTAGTGAAGTGATTATCTGTCCGCAAGTCGTTCGCGAAAATGCCAAAGATTCTAAGTTGAGTTTGAAGAAAGAATTATCCAAAGTTTTGATTCATGGTATTTTGCACAATTTTGGATATGACCACGAGGTATCAAAGGCAGAAGAGGAAAGAATGTTTCAAAAACAAGATTATTATCTGTCTAAAATTTAAAAGCACCGGCGGGGAATATCTGCGGGTATAGCAAAAACAATTTAAAAGCACTAATTTAAAAACTCGTTTTAAGATTTAATAAATTTTAAATAATTTTTACTCAATGAGCAAAGGTCAAATTGTAGTAGGACTTGATATTGGAACCAATACGATGAAGGCTTTGGTGGTTTTGAATAAAGGAAAAGGATGGGAGGTTTTGTGTTACCAGCAGATGCTCTCTTTTGGACTTCGACGCGGAGCGGTAGTTAATTCTGAGGAGACCGCTAAAAATATTCAATTATTGATGTCGGGGATTGAAAGAGATTGTGGTAGAAAAATAAAATCCGTTTTTGTAAATATTGGCGGGAGCCATCTTCACATTGCCCCGTCTGATGGATTGATTTCGGTGTCCCGCGCTGACCATATTATATCTCAAGAAGATATTGATAGGGTTTTGCAAGCAACCAGGGCTATTAATATTCCTTCTAACGAAGAAATATTGGAAGTTTTTCCTAGAGAATTTATTGTTGACGACCAAAAAGGCATAAAACAGCCCCTGGGTTTGACTGGTGTTAGACTTGAGGCAAAGGTTATTTTGCTTTGTTATTTTCAATCTTATTATACTAATTTAGCGCAATCAGTTTTTAATGCTAAATTGCAAATTGATGATATTGTCCCTTCTCCTTTAGCGGCTGCTAAATCTGTTTTGACACGACAACAAAAAGAAGTCGGTGTAGCTTTAATAGATATTGGAGCGACGACAACAAGTTTAGCAGTTTTTGAAGAAGGAGAACTGATACACTTTGCGGTTTTCCCTTTGGGGTCTGCTAATATAACTAACGATATTGCCATAGGACTTAAAACAGAAGTATTTATTGCCGAAGATATTAAAAAACAATATGGCAGTTGCATGATGCCAAAAAATGAAAAAGGAAGTCAATCAAAGAAAAAAATAGAAATTGTTGACGAGGCTCATTCTTTATCTTTTACAAAAAAACAATTAGTTAATATTATAGAGCCAAGAGTTTCTGAAATTTTAGATTTGATGCAAAAAGAATTAA
The DNA here is from genome assembly GCA_964355995.1 of uncultured Candidatus Saccharibacteria bacterium. Taxonomy (GTDB): domain Bacteria; phylum Patescibacteriota; class Minisyncoccia; order Minisyncoccales; family Staskawiczbacteraceae; genus VGLO01. The sequence goes on from CAYHFP010000031.1 coordinate 2,884, forward strand.
AATCTATTGGTCGCCAAGAATTATTGCCCGGAGGAATTGTGTTGACTGGTGGAGGTGCTAAATTACCAAAAATAAAAGAATTAGTTAAAGAACAATTAAATCTCCCTTGCCAAATAGGTATTCCAAAGGGTATTATGGGACTTGAGGAAGACCCTGCTTTAGCTACGGTTTCGGGGCTTGTCTTGGAGGGAGTTGATTTTGATGCAACGGATAAAGACGGACTATGGGACACTATTTTTGGTCCTATAAAAGAGCTACTTTTAAAATTAAAAAAAATGTTTAAGGTTTTTGTACCATAAAAATAGACGAGTAGTTGGTAGTGAGTAGTGAGTAGAATTGAAAGTTTTCTACAAACTATAGACTACAAACTGCAAACTAATAACGTGAATCCACAGATTAAGGTTTTAGGAGTTGGTGGGAGTGGCTCTAATACTATTTCACGCATTGAAAAATTTAATACCAAAGGGGTTGAGTTGGTGGCAATTAACACCGATGCCCAGGCACTACATTTTTGCAAAGTTGAAAAGAAAATTTTAATTGGAAAAAATACCACCAAGGGTCTTGGTACTGGAATGGATACTTCGCTTGGTAAAATTGCTGCGGAGGAAAATAAAGAGCAAATTTTAGAAATTTTAAAAGGTGTGGATATGGTTTTTATCACCTGTGGTTTGGGTGGTGGAACTGGGTCAGGAGCTTCTCCGGTGATTGCGGAATTAGCAAAAAGTTTGGGTATTTTAACTATTGCCGTTGTGACAACTCCTTTTTCTTTTGAAGGAGAGCAAAGAAAAAAGGTGGCTGAGAAAGCCATGGAAAATTTAAAAGGCAAAGTTGATTCTTTGTTGATTATTTCTAACGACAAGCTCTTAAAAATTATTGATGAAAAAACCACCGTTTCTAATGCTTTTGAAATCTGTGACGATATTTTAAAACAAGCAGTACAAAGCATTACTGATTTAATTTTTAATTCTGGTATTATTAGTATTGATTTTGCTTCCATAGTTTCTATTCTGAAAAATTCTGGTCAAACTTTGTTTGGAATTGGAAAGGCAGAAGGAGAAAATAGGGCGATTGAGGCAGCAACTAAAGCCATTAATTCACCGCTGTTAGATTTTCCAGTGAAAGGCGCAAAGGGTATTTTATTTAATGCATCGGGTAATGATATAACGCTAAGTGAAATCCAGCAGGCTGCCAAAGTGATAACAGAAAATGTTGATAAAAAAGCCCAGATAATTTTTGGAGCAGTGAAAGATAGCACTCTAAAGAAAGGAGAAATTAAGATAACGGTAATTGCGACACATTTCTAGTGTTAATTTGAAATTTGAAATTTACAATTTGAAATCAATTTGAAATAATTAAAACACGACACGTTTTCAAATTAAAAAATTTAGATATTCGCCCACGCGCCCGCAGGCGCGTGGCTTGATTTCAAATTTCGAATTGTAAATTGTAAATTCGTATGATGACTTCTTCAAAAGCACTTTTTTATTTTTGTCTTTGTTTTATTTTTGGCATTGCGTTGAGCTCTCTTATTAAAATTCCTCAGATATTTTTCTGGGGTTTTTTATTTGTCGGAGTTTTAATAATTATTACGTCAGCTATTTTAAATAAAAATACTTTTATTGTAGTCGGATTTTGTGCAGTGTTTTTTGTGATAGGTTTTGCAAGATTTCAAATTTCGGAGTTTGCCACTTTAAGTGATGCATTGAGTAGATTAAATAACCAGCCGGAAAAAATTACTTTGAGTGGCTATGTTGTTGCCCAGCCAGATTTGAGGGATAGTTTACAAAAGTTAAAAGTGAAGGTTAACTCTAGTGTGGTGCTCGTTACAGCGCAACGTTATCCAGAATATCACTATTTAGACACCATTAAAATGACGGGAAAATTAAAAGCGCCAGAAGTATTTGATGATTTTAATTATAAAAGTTATTTAATGAAAGATGGCATATATTCGGTGATGGATTTTCCTAAAATAGAATTGGTTTCTCAAAAACATCATTATACTACGACAACTTTTTTATACGAAAAATTATTATTTGTAAAAAATATATTAGAAAATTCTCTGGATAATAATTTCTCACCGCCCAATAGTTTTATCATGCAGGGAGTAGTTTTTGGCAACGATAAAAATATGTCCCAGGAATTAAAGGATGCATTTAACGCTACGGGACTAAGTCACCTTACGGCGGTATCTGGTAGTAATATTATTATTTTAATTTATCTTTTAATGCCGTCTTTACTCTTTTTGGGATTGTGGCGTGGGCAGGCATTTTATTTTGCGGTTATATTGATATGGGTGTATGTTCTGCTTATCGGATTTCCAGCATCTTCAATTAGGGCCGTTATTATGGGCAGTATTTTACTTTTAGCAGAAAAACTTGGCAGGCAAAACACCAGCTCTCGAGTTTTAATTTTAGCTTGCGCGTTAATGCTTTTGCAAAATCCATTTTTATTAGTATATGATGTTGGATTTCAACTTTCTTTTTTGGCATCGATGGGAATTATTTACCTAAAACCCATTATAGATTTTGCGATAAATAAAATCACCAAAGATCTACCTTCGCGGTCCAAGAAAGCAAAAATGATGATAGATATTGTTTCGGTCACTTTGGCAGCTCAAATATTTACCTTGCCAATTATTGTTTTTAATTTCGGCAGATTATCGTTGATTGCTCCAATAACCAATGTTTTGGTTTTGCCTATTATTCCTTACCTGACGGTATTGGGATTTTTTGTTTCTATTTTTGGTGCACTATCTAATGCACTGGGATTTATATTATCTTTGCCTTGTTTATTTTTATTGGGATATTTTTTAAAAGTTATGGATATATTCCATCAACCATGGGCAGCAACCACGGTTGAAAATATTTCGTGGGTGTGGGTTCTGGGATATTATCTATTACTGGCATTTTTGATTCGGCTTATTAATAAAAAACAGAAACAGAATTATTTGAGAAATTAAGTCCGAAGCACGAAATCCGAAGCCAGAAACAAATTCAAAATCTAAAAATAAAAATTCAAAACATGTTTCGGATTTCGATATTCGGATTTCGGATTTAGGGGTTGCCGATTTGTTTGATGGCCTAAAAAAATGTATAATTTAGATACTGTAAATCAAGAAATGGTTTCTTAGAATTTTCTTCAAATTTTAAAACCGCAGACGTCCGACGTCTAAAAATCGTCTGACGTCGGACGTCTCGTGGCGTTTTTAAAATTTGGAGAAAAGACAAGAAAACTTCTCGGTGTCCATTTCTTAATCTACAGTTACATATGGTAAAAGAAAAAGTAACATTAAAAACTATTCACAGTGATTCATTAAATACAGGCGGAAAAAAAGCCTGGGTGGTTGCCGTGGATATGGGCTATGGCCACCAAAGAACTGCCTTTCCACTGCGAAACCTCTCTTTTGGTGGAGAGATTATTAATGCCAACCACTATCACGGGATTCCTAAAAAGGATAGAGATTTTTGGAAAAATACTAAGTCTTTTTATGAGGCAATTTCTCGATTTAGAAGAATACCAATTATTGGTCTGGCGATTTTTTTATTTTTTGATAGTTTTCAAAGAATTGGAGGCTATTATCCCAAAAGAGATCTTTCGGGGGTTAATATCAATCAAAGAATCATTTTTCATTTTATCAGAAGGGGCTGGGGCAGGCATTTGATAGAAAAAATGAAAAAACAAAAGTTGCCATTAATTACCACGTTTTTTACGCCGGCTTTTATGGCAGAAAATTTTAATTACCAAGATGATATTTATTGTGTCATTTGTGACGCCGATATTGCCAGAGCTTGGGTTCCCTTAGATCCTAAACATAGCAAAATTAAATATTTGGCTCCTTGCACATGGGCGCGCGACCGATTAAAACTTTATGGAGTTAAGCCAGAAAATATTATTTTAACCGGATATCCTTTGCCTAAAGAAAATATTGGGAAAGATTTGGGAATTATTAAAAAAGATTTGGCTTACCGAATTTTAAATTTAGACCCCAGTGGAAAATATCAAAGATTGTATGCACCACTCATTAAGTCTTATTTGGGGCAGTTGCCAAAATTACCAAACCATCCACTGACCCTTATGTTTTCTATTGGAGGCGCCGGCGCGCAAAAAGAAATTGCTTTACAGCTTATCAATAATTTAAAAGAAAAAATTAAGGCCAAGCAGTTGAGAATTATTATTGCCGTGGGTGTTCGAGAGGAATTGAAAAGATATTTTGCAAAAAATATTGAAGGGCTAGAACTTGATGGCTGGGTTGATGTTTTGTGTGGCAAAACCATGAAAGAATATTTTGAGAAGTTTAATGAGGCTTTGCATACCACCGATGTTTTGATGACCAAGCCCTCAGAGCTTTCTTTCTATGCTGGCCTTGGTATTCCGATTATCATTCAGCCGTCTATCGGGTCGCAGGAAGATTTTAACCGAAAATGGCTAGTGCATATTGGAGCCGCTTTTTTACAAGAAAATCCTATTTATATGGATCAGTGGCTGGCAGATTTGCTAAAATCTGGTGATTTGGCCGAAGCCGCTATGCAAGGGTTTGTAGAAATAGAAAAAATGGGAACCTATAATATTGAAAAGTTAATTGCTGACCAAAAATGAAGATGGAATCTTTACGCATCACTTTTTTATTGATTGGCACATTTTTATTGGCGTTTTTTATTTATGTTTTTTTGGTTGCCAAAGCTCCAGAGCAAAAAAATATAACTTGGGGAGTTAATTTTTCTCAAATGCAGGCGGAGTCTTTGGGGCTTGATTGGAAAAAAACCTACACGGCTATTTTGGAAGATTTGAAAGTCTCTAATTTAAAACTTCTGACTCAATGGGACTGGGTGGAGGGAAAACAGGGTCAATATTATTTTAAAGACATTGATTGGCAAATTAAACAAGCTGAAAATCACGGCGTAAAAGTAATATATGTTTTAGGAATGAAAACAGGGCGTTGGCCGGAATGCCATGCGCCAAGTTGGGCTAATAGTTTATCAAAAAAAGACCAGCAGAGTGAATTGTTAAAATACATAGAAAAGGTTGTTATCAGATATAAAAATAGTCCGGCAATCACGGCTTGGCAGGTTGAAAATGAACCTTTATTTAATTTTGGGGAGTGTCCGTGGTATGACAAAGATTTTTTAATTAAAGAAGTTGCCTTGGTTAAATCTTTAGATGCTTTACGTCCGGTGATTATTTCTGACTCTGGAGAGCAGTCGCTTTGGCTCTCAGCCGGCAAAATTGGAGATATTGTGGGAGTGACGATGTATCGAAAATTGTGGTTTGGATTACCAGATAGTATTGGTTTTTACGGCACGTTCCCCATTTCTCCAGTTGTTTATTATTATAAATCTCAATTGATAAAATATGTGTTTGGTAAAAAGGTGATTGGGGTTGAGCTTCAAGCAGAACCGTGGGCGTATCGAGCCTTTCCTGATCTTGATTTAAAGGAGCAAGAAAAAACGATGGATATCAATCAGTTTAGAGAAAATGTCAGTTATGCCAAAAAAACTGGCTTTGATACATTTTACTTTTGGGGCGTGGAGTGGTGGTATTGGCTCAAAGCCACACAGGGCAAAACAGAGATTTGGAACGAAGCTAAAAAATTATTTTAAGTTTAAGAAACGGCGGGCGCAAAAGCGCCCGCCGTTTTAGTTGTTATTTTAAAGAACTATGGTATTCTTTAATTAGCGTTTTTGTCTTAAGGTTAGCTCTTTGAGGGGGGATCTATTATGTTTGGGTCGATTCTAGATGGACTCATGGTGTATAAGGCTGAAGTGCAAAAGTTTTGGGAGTGGTATTATGGATTTAAGAATAATCCAGATTTTCACAATGGAGAACCGTTTGCTTTTATGAAGTCAAATGCCGAGAGTGGAAATCCATTTATTTTTATGGAGCCACATGAATATGTAAGATACCGTTATTGGTGTGAAAAAATTCAAGGCATACAAATGGGGCTTGGGCTCGCTGAGGACGAAATTAAGAAGATTGACCAAGAGATAATTGCACAACTGAAATGATACGCGTCCAAACATGTCCGACACCCCGTGTCGGATTTTTTTTATCCTTGTTTTTAGGTTATTTTTTAGTTAGAATAATTAGTATAATTAGAATAATTGCATAAATATGTTTTGTCCAAACAATCATCAAGAATTAGAAAAAATATTATTTCATCATGTGGAAGTTGATTATTGCCCTGATTGTCTTGGAGTTTGGTTTGACCGCGATGAATTGGCTTATGCCAAAGATGAAAAAGACGCTCAATTAAACTGGCTTGATTTTGATATTTGGCGCGACAAAGGAAAATTTCACATATCAAAATCATATAGACATTGTCCTTCTTGTAGGGCGGTATTTATGGAAGTGCATTACGATGACTCCAATGTAAAAATTGATTTTTGCAAGCATTGCCAAGGCATTTGGCTAGACCGCGGAGAGTTTAAACAAATTATGGTGTATTTAAAAAAGAAAGCTGATTATGAAATTTTACACCATTATACAAAAAACATTATTAAGGAATTATGGGAAGTGTTCACTGGTCCGCAAAAATTAAGAGAAGAATTGCCAGATTTTTTAATGCTGGCAAAATTATTTAATTATAAATTCGTCGTTCAATATCCATTTTTAAATAGCTGGATAGAGAATTCGCAAAAGTGAATTTGAAATTTACAATTTGAAATTTGAATTCAAT
>CAYHFP010000032.1:0-8518 GCA_964355995.1 uncultured Candidatus Saccharibacteria bacterium
CCATGCCATTTAAAATGGTTTTTACAAAGATTTTGATATGGGTGAAGCAAAACTTTCTGAAGCCGATTTTGAAAAAATAGAACAAAAAATGCGCGAAATTCTCAAAACTTGGGGCGCTTTTGAAGTCAAAGAAGTTTCGGTAGCTCAAGCCAAAAAAGATTTCAAAGATAATCCTTATAAATTAGAACTTATTGAAGAATTTTCTAAAGAAGGCAAAACCATTACCGAAAATAATCCCGGAAACTTTTTGGATTTATGCAAAGGTGGGCATTCTGAAAATCCACAAAAAGAAATGGTGCATTTTAAATTGCTTTCAGTTGCCGGCGCTTACTGGCGCGGGGATGAAAAAAATAAAATGCTCACCCGAATTTACGGCACCGCTTTTTTGAGCGACCAAGAATTACAAGAATATTTATTAAAACAAGAAGAAGATAAAAAGCGCGACCACCGATTGCTTGGCGAAAAATTTGATTTGTTCACTATCTCTGAAATGGTGGGAAAGGGTTTACCATTATTTACTCCGCGCGGGACTTTATTGCGAGAATTATTAAACGAATATTCTCAGCAATTACGCACCAAAAAAGGTTGGCAAAAGGTCTGGACTCCCCACATTACCAAAAATGATTTATATAAAACTTCCGGACACTGGGATAAATTTGGCGATGAATTATTTTTGGTAAAAAGCCAAGAAACCAAAGACGAGTTGGTTATGAAACCGATGAACTGCCCGCACCACCAACAAATTTTTGCTTCTAAAATGCGAAGCTATAAAGACCTGCCAATTAAATATATGGAAACTACCACGGTTTATCGCGATGAAAAAGCTGGCGAACTTTTGGGACTTTCTCGCGTTCGGTCAATTACCCAAGACGACAGCCACACTTTTTGTATGCCTGACCAAATTGAAAAAGTGTATCAAGAACTTATTGATGTCACTAAAGAATTTTACGGGACAATAGGCATGCCACTACGTGCGCGACTTTCTTTTAGAGATTCTGCCGAACCTAAAAAGTATCTGGGCGAAGTTGAGCTTTGGAAAAAAGCAGAAGATATTTTATTAGATATTGCTAAGAAAAATAATTTAGATTATTTTGTGGCTGAAGGTGAAGCGGCCTTTTATGGGCCTAAAATAGACTTTATGGCCATTGATGCACTCGGCCGAGAATGGCAACTAGCCACTCCCCAACTTGATTTTGTCCAACCAAAACGATTTGGCTTAACTTACACCGACAACGAAGGCAAAGACCAAACTCCAGTAATGATTCACTTTGCTTTAATGGGTTCCCTGGAGCGATTTTTATCGGTTTATATCGAACACACCGCCGGCGCTTTCCCTTTGTGGCTTTCGCCAGTGCAGGTTTCTATTATTCCTATTTCTACAGAAAAACATTTAGATTATGCCAACGAAGTGGCAAAAAAGCTTCTGGCTTCTGGCATCAGGCTTGAAGTGATGGCTGAAAATGAATCAATGGGTAAAAAGATTCGCGAAGCGGAAATGCAAAAAATTCCCTATCTTTTAATTATGGGAGATAAAGAAATCCAAGCCGGGGCCGTTGGAGTTCGAGAAAGAGGCAAAGGCGACTTGGGTGCAATGCCAATTGATGAATTTATCGAAAAAATTCAAAAAGAAATTCAAGAGAAAAAATAAAGCGACCCCAATTTACAAATGACACTCGAATGACCCGAATACGTATTCGTAAATTCGTGTGTGATTAGTAATTAGTGTCGCTAAATGAAATGCAAGAACTTTCCGAATCAACGAAAAAATTAATTTCCCGATATAATTTGTGGCAAAGGTCTCTTAAGCAAAAAGACGTGCCAACTATTCATGTTGATGAAGTAGCACAAAAAGTGGCTGCCTTTTACGAACAAATAAGAACCATCATTGACTGGAAAGAAGAACACTTAATGCGCCGAGCCGCTATTATTAGAAATTTAAAAAGGCGATTTTTAGATTTAGAATTAAATAATTTTTCTTCAACAGAAAATATTGCCGAGCCCCTCGTCATTGAACTTATTAGGGGTGGCTATTTCCCAAACGACAGAATAGAAGAATCAAAAATAATTGATGTCAAAAATATCATCAATAAATATGTTTTTATCTTTAAAAACAGCCCCGAAAATAAAAAAGGCAAAAATGGATTAAATTTTTATACTAGTATCTTAGAAATTGCTGCCTGCGAAATAGAAGAAGCACTTGCGCCGTCTATCAAAGAAATGGCTTTAATAGATTATATGTTTGTTTTAATGCGAGAAAGAATAAAAGTCCACGAAAGCATTTATACTAAAAACCTATTACAAAAAGAACATACCGATATTCAAATTTATATTGCTGTGCAACAATCTTTATTCAAACTTGATAGCCCCATAATCAGCTATAATCTTATAAAATATAAATATCCTTTCTGGGACTCGCCATCAGAAGAAGAACTTTTAAAAATATCTCAAAATATCTATAAAATCTTAAAAACTATCGAGCAAGACATCAATCACCCACTGGCTAGAAAATTCTATACCATTTGTGAAAAATACGACACACCCTATCTTATCTTAGGAGATATTTTAGCCACCAGCGAACCAGAAACCATTGAAGAGCAATTAAAAGACCCTGCTACGCTAGAAAAATTAATAAAAGAAAATTACGCTAAAAGATTACTAGACTTAAAGGCAAAAATAAAACGCGCCGCCACTTATTCCACGGCCTCCATTTTTATAACTAAAATTTTGTCTTTGCTTATTTTACAAATCATATTAATTAAAATATTTGGAGGACACCTTAATCCCCTTTCGTTTTTGGCAGACATTGCCATCCCAACACTGCTTATGGCCGGACTAGTAATTACCATCAGCCCGCCTTCATCAAAAAATTTACATATTGCTGTTTTAGAAACCGTTAAAATAGTTTATAAAAAAGATAAATTAGATATTTACGAAATAAAACTTCGTAAAAAACGAGGATTTTTAACCAGATTTTTTCTTTCGCTTATTTATCTTATGGGAGCCGTTATTACCTTTGGAGTCATTTATGGAGTATTTGATTACTTTGAATTTCCCAAAACTTCTGTGGTTATAAACTTTATTTTCATTGCCTTAATTTTATTTGCGGGCACAGCCATTAGAACAAGAGCTAAGGAACTGACTATTGAAGAAGAATCATCGGGATTTTTAGGATTTATTTCAGATATTTTATTTTTACCTATTACTGGTATGGGCGGATGGATGTCGAACAAATGGAAACAATATAACGCTATTGCCGCTATTTTTTCTGCCTTAATTGATATGCCATTTTCAACCTTCGTAGAATTTTTAGAAAGATGGCGCGGATTTATTAAGGAGAAAAAAGAAGATTTACGGTAAAATCAGCGACACCAATTACTAATCGCACCCGAATTTACTAATGGCCATCGCTTATGAGCGACGGCCCGTATTCGTAAATTCGGGTGTCATTCGTATATTAGGGTCGCTTTATTTATGTCAGAAAATAATAATAAACTAATAGTCATACTGGGTCAAACCGCCTCAGGCAAAACTGACCTATCTATTAAATTGGCTAAAAAACTTGGTGGCGTTGAAATTGTTTCCGCCGATTCCCGCCAAGTATATAAAGGATTAAATGTTGGCTCGGGTAAAATTACCAGAAAAGAAATGGCGGGTATTCCCCATCATCTTTTAGATGTGGCTAATCCCAAAAAAAGATTTTCGGTTTCTCAATATCAAAAACTGGCAACGCAGGCGATAAAAAAAATCCATGCTAAAAATAAAACTCCCTTTTTGGTTGGTGGAACGGGTTTTTATATTCAATCCGTTGTTGATGGAATTTCAATTCCAGAAGTTTCTCCAAACCCAAAATTAAGAAAGCAATTAGAAAAAAAATCTACTCAAGAATTATTTTTAATGTTAAAAAAGCTAGATCCTGCGCGCGCCAAAAATATAGATGCTAAAAACCCAGTCAGATTAATCCGCGCCATTGAAATCAATTTAGAAACAGGCTCTCCTGTTCCAAAATTGTCCCGCGAAGCTTTAGCAAAGTGGGATGTTCTTCAAATCGGCATTAAAAAATCTCCAAAAGAATTAAAAATATTAATTCAAAAAAGATTAAAGAAAAGAATCAAAGGGATTATTTTAGAAGTTCAATCATTGCATAGCAATCGCAGATTAACGCAGATTCAACGCGGATTAACGCGGATACGAAAGTCTCCGTCGTCATTGCGAGCAAAGCGTGGCAATCCAGGACTCTCTTGGAAACGCCTAGAAGAACTTGGCCTGGAATACAAATTTGTCGCACAATACATTCAGAATAAAATCTCCTACCAAGAAATGGTAGATAAAATTCAAAAAGAATCAGAGCAATTCGCCAAGCGTCAAATGACATGGTTTTCCGCCCACGGCGGATCCGCCTCTGGCGGAAAAAGAGACTCACGAATTCACTGGGTTAAAAACCAACAACAAGCAGAAAAATTAATCAAAAAGTTTTTGTCATAAAACCAAAAGCGCCCCGCAGGGCGCTTTTCGTTTGCATAGCTTTATAATAATTTCTTTAAAATCTCCTGCACGGTTTTTGGGTCAGCGGTTCCACGTGTTGCGGCCATCACTTGTCCTAACAAAAATTGAATAGCATTTTGATTTCCCGCCTTATAATTTTCTACAGGCTTAGGATTTTTTTCAATCACCTCCTTAATTATTTCTTCTAATTTTCCATCATCTTTCATTTGCCCCCAATTATTTTGCTCAACAATACTAGACGGGTCTCCTCCCGTGTTAAACATTTCCAGTAAAACCATTTTTGCTGTTTTGCTATTAATTTCTTGCTTATGAATCATCGTGATAAATTCGGCAAAATTTTCTGGAGTTATTTTGCACTCTTTTTCCACAAATTCCTTGCCCGCTAAAATCCCTTGAAGATCAGACAGGAGGTAGTTAGCAATCAATTTATACAATTCCTTATCTTCACTTTCAGAAGCCACTTTTTCAAAATATTCGCTCAAATCTTTATTAGTAATAAACACCTCAATCTGCTCTGCGCTCAAACCAAACTCATCAGAAAATCTTTTCCTTTTTTGTTCTGGCAATTCTGGAATTTGCGCACCAATATCTTCAATATATTTTTTATCAAAATAAAGTGGTGGTAAATCCGGTTCTGGGAAATACCGGTAATCATGCGCCGATTCTTTTTCGCGCTGACTAAAAGTAATTTCTTTTTTATCGTTCCAACCACGAGTTTCCTGAACCACCTTTTCACCGCTTTCCAGTACCTCAATCTGGCGAGCAATTTCAAAATCAATGGATTTTTGCACTACTTTAAAACTATTCAAATTTTTAATTTCTACTTTTGTTCCGAGTTTTGGTTTTTGAATTTTGGATTTTGAATTTGTTTCGGATTTCGGATTTCGTGCTTCGGATTTCATCACCGATATGTTTACTTCCACACGCATCAACCCCTTTTCCATATCGGCGTCCGAAACTCCCAAATATTTAAAAATAAGTTGCAATTCTTCAGCAAATTTTTTCGCTTCTTGGCCAGATGTAATGTCCGGCTCAGTCACCAATTCCATTAAAGCTACTCCAGCACGATTATAATTTACTAGCGAATAATCCGCACCTTCTGGATGAATAGAGCTTCCCGTATCTTCTTCTAAATGAATTCGCGTAATCCGCACAACTTTAAACTTTGAACTTTCAACTTTAAACTTGAGCAAGCCACCGCTTGCGAGTGGCTGATCATATTGTGAAATTTGATATCCTTTTGGAATATCAGGGTAAAAATAATTTTTACGATCAAATTTTGATTCTTTTGCAATTTTTGAATGCAAAGCCAATCCTGTTTTAATTACTTTTTTAATAGCTTCTTCGTTGGCAACCGGAAGCGTACCTGGATGCCCCACACAAACCGGACAAATTAAAAAATTAGGGCGTTTTTCGTCCGGATTGTTAGCACAACTACAAAACATCTTCGAATGCGTATTAAGTTCTGCATGAATTTCTAATCCTATCGTTGGCTTGTACATAAAATTTATTAGGCACTAATATTATCTATATAGTTTAAAATATTACCAATACATTTTTCTGCAGAATTATTTATTTCTGACTCTGAAAATCTAAAGACCTTGTATCCATTTTCAGCTAAAACTTTGTTTTGCTTTTTATCTTTTTCCACCACGCCTTGTTTTTTAGCCCATCTACTTTTATGCCAAAATTCCCCGTCGGCGTATATGGCAATTCTATGTTTTTTTAAATAAAAATCAACTACAGTGATCCCAATCAATGGAAATTGACTTTTATAATCAATGCCTTTTTCAATCAGCTTATTTTCCAATATTATTTCTATAGAAGTTCTCCTATTTTTAAATCCTCCTGAAACTAATTGATTAATCGCCCTCGCTCTACTTTTTTCTCTATTTTCTTTCGTGTGATGTTTACCAAAAAATGGATTTTTATCTCCCACCAATTTACCAGTAAGACTTTTACTTATTTTATCCCGAGTCTCCAAAGAAATTACATGTCCCCTTAAAATTTCGCTTACTTTTCTTCTGACAATAATCTTTTTCATGGGATTTTTATCTCCCGACCAAAGCCCTATCAACTTTTTTCTTACCTTCTCGCTTATTTCTTTATTCTTCATGGGGTTACCATTTCCCATCATTCTTTTACTGGATATCCTGTCGCGAATTTTCATTTTTTCCAAAAATTCAGCCTTCTTCCAAAGCTCTTTCTTTCCCTTTCCTAGTTTTATTAAAGTTTCTTGAGATGCTTTCTTGCCCCTATTCCAAGGTATTCTTCCTTTTAATGCCTCGCTTATTTTTCTCGTTGAAATACCATATTCCCTAAATCTATTATGAATTGTCGCCTCATTTGTGTTAAATAAATCAGCAATCTTATTTAAGCTAAGATTTTTATTAAAATATAGGTCTTGTAATTCTTTTTTTGGAATGATAATTTTAAGCCTGCTCATTTAATTATCTTATCATTTTTTTAAAAAGGGTAAACTATTGACAAAAAGTGTAAATAAAATTATTATTTAACAATCTCAAGCCACCATAGATCCTTAACAATTTTAGAGTAAAATATGTCAACCCAATCACCTTGTCCTAGTTGCAAGAGAGATACATTCCCCACTCAATTCTGCCCACATTGTGGTCAAACATTACCAGAAAAAGAAGAACTAGATGAGGAAGATGCGTTGATCGGAATTGGGCTAGCAGGACATGAAAAAATGCATGCTTTTTCAATTCTTGCATCTCATGATTTTTCCCTGTGTGTTGGCTATCAATATTGCCCAATCTGTGGCGAAAAAATCGAAAGATGCGTACACCAAGACGCCACTTCGCCGATGGAAAATTAAATCAAAAGACCACACTGCTATTTAGTGTGGTATTTTTTTCTTTCTAAAATTACAAACGAATATGGATATAGGTTTTTTTCATCAGGCTGATGATTTTCTCGGCTGACTTCCTGCCACTCACTTTCATTAAATTCTGGGAAAAATATATCTCCTTCAAAATCATGATCAATATAAGTCAAATAAAGCCTATCGGCCAGTGGTAAAAATTGCTGATAAACCATTGCTCCTCCGCAAATCATTACTTCTTCTTCGCCTTTTGTCATTTCTAAAACTTCATCAATAGATTTTACCAAAAAAATTCCTTCGGCAACTTTATAGTCCACATCCGAAAGCACTATACTTTTTCTATTAGGCAAAGCCCTTTCGCCAATAGATTTAAAGGTATTTAATCCCATAACAATCGTTTTATTCAATGTCGTTTCCTTAAAGTGCTTTAAATCCGCAGGCAAATACCACGGCAAAGCATTTCGCTTTCCAATAGTTCTATTTTTTGCTAAAGCTGATATTATTGAAATTGTCATAAAAAAATCTGGCATTCTCAAAAATGCCAGAATATTATTCTACACTGCCATCGGAGCTTTAATAGATGGCTGATATTTGTAATCAATTAATTTAATGTCCTCCATCTTAAAATCGTCAATATTTTTTATTTCTGGATTGAGCCACAATTTTGGCAATTCGGTCGGCACGCGGGTCAATTGTTCTTTCACCTGCTCAAAATGGTTTAAATAAATATGGGCATCGGCCAACATTAAAATACATTCATCGGCCTCCAAGCCTGTTACCTGCGCCACCATATGCAAAAGCAAAGAATACGAAGCAATATTAAATGGAACTCCCAAAAACATATCACAACTTCTTTGGTACATCATCAAAGATAATTTATTTCCGATGCAAAAAAACTGAAATAGCAAATGGCAGGGTGGCAGAGCCATCATATCCAATTCTGCTGGATTCCAAGCCGAAACAATCATGCGTCGGTCATTCGGATTAGTTTTCAGCTTTTCAATTACATTTTTAATTTGATCTATTGGCACATCAGTATAAGGCGACTTCCAACTACGCCACTGGACTCCATAAACTCTGCCCAAATCTCCCTCAAATTTGGCTTTCGGTTTCCAATAGTCAGCCTCGGCATTGCCATCCCAAATTTTACACCCCAAGATCGGAAGAGCACAC
>CAYHFP010000033.1:0-8493 GCA_964355995.1 uncultured Candidatus Saccharibacteria bacterium
TAAAAAGAAAAATTTGTAAATAAAATTTACGAATATGCCAAACCGTCATTCCCGCGAAGGCGGGAATCCAGAATCCCTAGATTCCCGCCTTCGCGGGAATGACGACCACTAAGAAATATTTGAAATTGTTGAAAAAAATTACAAAAAAGAGTATTATTTTTCTATGGATAAAGTTTTGGCTTTAGAAAAATTATATCAAGAAATGCTGGCAGATAAAAAACTTCCCCTAAAGACTAACTTGGTTTTTGGAGAAGGAAGCGCCGACGCCGACATATTATTCATTGGAGAGGCTCCGGGAGCTCGTGAGGATGAGCAAAAACGGCCTTTTGTGGGCCGATCTGGCCAATTAGTGCGTAAGTGCATCCGCGAAGCTGGGTGGCAGGAAAACGACGTTTACATTACTAATATCGTCAAACGCCGACCACCGGAAAACAGAGACCCATCTTTGAATGAAATTGAAAAATATAAGCCATATTTAGCACGGCAGATTGAAATCATAAACCCAAAAATTATTGTTACACTCGGAAGATTTTCCATGAATTATTTTTTACCGGATGCTAAAATAACTCGTGACCAAGGGAAAATGTGGAAGGCGGGGGACTGGCAAATTTTTCCGATACTTCATCCGGCATTTGCACTTCGCGGAAATAAGGCGATGAAGATGTTTAAGGAAAGTTTTGAGAAACTAAAGAAAATAAATTATTCTAATTAACCTAATTATACTAATTGACCTAAATAAATCCTAAAACCCAAAACGTTTTAGAATAATTAGAACAATTAGAGTAATTAGAAA
Organism: uncultured Candidatus Saccharibacteria bacterium; assembly: GCA_964355995.1. GTDB lineage: Bacteria > Patescibacteriota > Minisyncoccia > Minisyncoccales > Staskawiczbacteraceae > VGLO01. Next base: position 794 of record CAYHFP010000033.1, read on the forward strand.
TTCCATTTTTGCTTTTTGGTAAAATATGGCCTGGGCCCATAGTAAATCGGCATTACGCATCCATGGCATGGATGAGGGCGGGGTTCGATTCCCCGTGGGTCCACCAAATAACTTTTAAAATTTATGTTATTAGTAAAAACAAAAATAGGATTAAGTTCTATTGAAGGAATTGGTCTATTCGCTGACCAATTTATTGCGAAGGGCGATTATATTTGGAGATTCAAAAAAGGGTTTGATATTAGAGTTAATAAAGATTATCCCAATACGCTTCCCGATATTGCAAAAAATTATTTTGAACGATACGCCTATCAAAATAATAAAACCAAAAACTATATTCTTTGCGTTGATGATGCCAGATTTTTTAACCACGCAGACACGCCAAATACCAGCTGTGTTGATGATCCAGAAGATGAAGAAACCGCCAATGTTGCGGCTAGAGATATACAGCCTGGCGAAGAATTAACTATTGACTATCGTGAGTTTGATTTAGACCCGTTTTGGGGGTTTAAAAGTTAAAGACACCAGTTCTTTGTAAGGAGAAAATACGGTGAAAAATCTTAGTCTAGTAGATCAATTTCCTAATCTTGATTTTGCGAGAAAGGCTCAAGGATGGTTAGATTCAATTGAAAAAAGGGGATTGGAAATTCCCAAACAGCTACGAGAAAGAAAAATTCTAGGCGTTAGATTTAGGACTTTATTTATCCTTGGTTGTATCGGAGAAACTAGGGGAGGTTTTTTAATTTCGCTTAGTAATGCCTGCAACGAACAAGAAGCTATTGAAACTTTGGGCCACGAAATTGGCCATACCTTTCATTGTCGTGTTCGTCATTTGTCGGTGGTTAATTTATTGCCAGACAGAGAAATGATGGACTTTGATATTGTGGAAGAATTTTGTAATGCCTTTTCAGAAAAATGGCTCCACATAAATGGTTCTAAAGCTGTTATAGAATTTCTAACAAAAAATGGACTCAATGTAGCCTAACTCATTTTGGGGAGGGCTGTTTTTATGCCTAAAATAGGGGATTATTGGTGTGTATAGCTAGGCACTTGACAAGGATTATGAATAGGTGTATAATTAAGGTATAGGGTAAATATCATTAAAAATATCAAATCACCAAGCACTCAATGCGTTGAGTACTCGGTGAGAATTTATAAATAAATTCTCATGCAAAAAACAACAAAATTCTTAATCATTGGTGGGTTAGTATTATTAGCTGTGGCAACATCTTTATTCGTTGCAAATCCCAAAAATGCAGAGGCGGCTTTTACTTGCACAACCAATAGTGATTGTGGACAAGACGGCTTTGTGGGAGAACAATTTTGCCAAGGAGATAAAAATCTTTTTGGACAATATGTAACCTATACTTGTAATAATTCTGGGACTACCTATGCTAATTGCACGAGCTCAAAAACTCCACAATTAGTAAGAACTTGTAACGCTGATCAAAAATGCAAGCAGGGAATTTGGTTTATTGGATGCGCAACTGATACTGAAACCGGAGGTGGTAGCGGAAATACCGGCTATGTAAATAATGGAAGTTATGATTATTTGCGATGTTCTGGAAATTCAGTTTATTGGTTTGACCGATATGGAAATCAAAAAAGTCTTTATCAAACTTGTGGATACAATCAAACTTGCAATAATGATAGTTGCGTAACTAATACCAACACCAATACTAATACTCAGCCAACAAACTGCGTGGCTCATACAAGTAAAGGATGTTTTAATAATTCTGTTTATTGGTATAATTCCTGCGGAACAATGCAAGAAGTTTACCAAACCTGTAACGGAACTTGTCAGGAAGGACAATGTAGTACTTCTGGCACTGGCACAACAGGAACTGGAGGCGGAGGCACAACTACAACTGGTGGCGGAGCTACTACGGCTTCTTATATAACCGTTAAAACAAAAGAAAATTTGGTGGTCACTCTTTTAGCTAGAAAAGAAAGTGGCTCTCCTGAATTTACTAAAAACATTAGCGCTTCTGCTAATGAAAAAATTAATTTTTTAATGGTGGTTAAAAACACTTCGGACAAATCAATGGATAATACTTTGGTAAAAGTTGAGCTTCCCGACACTATTAAGTATGACGGAAACTTAAAAATTGATACTATCGGGTCTTTAGAAAATATTGTTTCTGGAATTAATCTTGGCAGTATTGCTAAAGGAGTATCAAAAATGGTTTCTTTCAGTGGTGTTGTTTCAAATGAAGCTACGCAAACTGATGCCAAAATTACAGTAACTATAACTTCGGGGAAAATAACTGATTCAGATTCTTTAATGGTAAATGTTGAATCTGCCCAAGTTGCTAGCGAAAATAATAATTCTAATATTGCTGGCTTAACATCTTCTTTCATTGCTAAATTTTTGAAAGGATGGTTTATTTGGGGATTGTTACTATTGATATTAATATTCTTATTTATTATCATTTTTAGAAAACTTTCTTCTAATCAATAAATAGGGAAAAGCGCCCCACAAAATGTGGGGCGCTTTTTTGATTGAAATTCGGTTCTATTTTGGTATAATCACCTTATGGACAAGGTGAAAAAAGCGACCATTTTTAAGTTTACTTCTTATATACTTGAGCCCCACAAAAAAAGGGTTGTTTTTAATTATAAGACGGAATTTAGCGATAAATCTTCACTTTCTTTTACGGAAGCTATTATTTTCCCCAAAGAAATAAACCTAAAACATATTCCGGCTGGCGTGGTGGAGAAATTATTGGAAAGCCTGCATATTATTTTAGGGATTAGTTATTATAAGTTTTATTGCCCCCAAAAAGTTAAACTGCCATATCAACTATCTAAAAAGGAAGCTGATTTTTGGAGCACGGTTTACAAAAAGGGCTTGGGAGAATTTTTTTACAAAAATAATTTAGATCCAAATATCTCACCGAAATTCGAAGCACGAAATTCGAAACTCGAAACAATTTCAAATTTCAAATGCAACCTTCGGGATGTCCTGTTGACCAAGAAAATTTCAAATTCAACGAGGCGTTGCCTTGTGGGCATCGGGGGAGGCAAGGACTCAATTGTAGTGGCAGAATTATTAAAAGAGCAGGGGTTTGAAACTACGGCGTTTCACGTTCAGACTAATAAAGAATCTGAATTAGTAAATAAGGTTATTGAAACGATTGGCATCGGCGAATTAAAAATTGAGCGCTTTTTAGATTGGCAGGTATTTCAAGCCCATCAATATAATGGACATGTGCCAGTTTCGGCGATATATGCTTTTTTGGGAGTTTTGACGGCGGTTTTGTATGATTACTCTTATGTGGTTATGGGAAATGAGTATAGTAGTAATTTTGGAAATATAAAATATAGAGGGCTGGACATTAATCATCAATGGTCAAAATCTTTTGAATTCGAAAAACTTTTTCAAGATTATGTACGTGATTTTGTAACTTTGGATGTTTTGTATTTTTCTTTGATGAGAAATTTTTACGAAATAAGAATCGTAGAAATGTTTTCACAATATAAAAAATACTTTTCGGTTTTTTCAAGTTGCAACGGTAATTTCAAGCTAGCAAAACAACAAGCGGGACTTTGGTGCGGACAATGTGCTAAGTGTGTTTTTGCTTTTATTTTACTTTCGGCATTTTTGGAAAAACAAGAATTAGTAAAAATCTTTGGTAAAAATTTATATCAAGATGAAAGTTTATTAGATTTATTTAAAGATGTTTTGGGACTAGGAAAATTAAAACCCTTTGATTGTGTGGGAACTTTTGAGGAAGCCCAAACGGCTATGTTTTTGGCCAAAGATAAATTCAGTGGCGACTTTATTATGTCCCGATTGCTGGGCAATCGAGGATCCTCGGATAAAAATTCTAAAGAATTTTTATCGGGACGACAATTATCGGGCAAAGTAACATTACGCAAAGAAACTCTAAAAACGAGCAACCAAACAAACGCGCCAGAATCGTTTAGATTTTTAGGTTTAAAAAATGCTTTAATTTTAGGATATGGAAAAGAAGGAAAAGTTACCGAGGAATTTTTGAAACAATATTATCCAAAAATAAAAATCGGTATAGCTGATAGTAAAGAGGGGAGTGATTATCTGAAAAACCAAACAGACTTTTCCGCCAAAGGCGGACCAGCCTCTGGCTGGGAAATTGCCATCAAAACTCCGGGCATCAAAAAAGAACTCGTGACCATACCTTATACTACAGCGACCAACATCTTTTTTTCAAAAGTCCGCCAGCTGGCGGATGGGAAAAACATGATTATTGGAGTGACAGGCAGTAAAGGGAAAAGCACCACTTCTTCTTTGATTTTTGAGATATTAAAAACCGCGGGAAAAAATGTCGTGCTCTTGGGAAATATTGGAAAACCAATGCTCGAATATCTGCTGTCGCCAGTTCAAAAAGACACTATTTTTGTTTTAGAATTATCCAGCTATCAATTGGATGATATAAAATTTTCTCCAGATATTGCCGTGGTGACTAATTTATTTCCTGAACATATGGATTTTCATGGAAGTTTGAAAAACTATTACGAAGCCAAAAAAAATATTATTCGTTTTCAAAACGAAAATCAGTATTTTGTGCATAACGAAAAAACTAAATCTTGGTTAAAAAACTACAAAGGCGAGGCAGTAACATTTTCTAAAAAATTATTCAAAAACAATTTGATTGGCGAACATAATCAAAGCAACATTGGCGCTGCGGTTTCGGTGGCAAAAATATTGGGCATTAAAGATTCTATTATTAAAAAAGCTGTCGGAAATTTTAAAGGCCTGCCACATAGATTAGAATTTATTGGCGAGCATAAAGGCATTAGATTTTATGATGATGCTATCTCTACTACTCCAGATTCAACCATTATGGCTATAAAGGCCCTGAAAAAAATTGACACTATTTTTCTAGGTGGGCAAGATAGAGGATATAATTTTTCACTCTTGGAAAAAACTATAAAAAAATATAAAATAAGCAATGTAGTTCTTTTCCCAGATAGCGGAGACGTAATGCTTAAAAAAACTTCTGGGCTTAATGTATTAAAAACTGATACTATGGAAAAGGCCGTGAGATTCGCCTACGAAAATACAAAAAAGGGATCTATTTGTTTGCTATCGTGTGCATCGCCAAGTTATTCTTTGTGGAAAAATTTTGAAGAAAAGGGAGAGCAATTTAAAGCAATGGTTAAAAAGTTTAGTAAAACATAAAGCGACACCAATTACTAATCGCACTCGAATTTACAAATACGGCACGCGAATAGCACATTACGAATGTGCCCACGCGAATACGGATTAGTAAATTCGAGTGTCATTCGTAAATTAGTGTCGCCATAGCGAAGCGATGAAATCCCACGTAAATTATTATTTTTTAGGAACCGTATTTTTCTTGTTGTTTTTTGGCACTTTATTTTTAGCGACTCTTTCAGCTCAAGAATCGTTGCAAACATTTGGAAACACTAATCATTATTTATTCCGCCAACTGACGCGCATTGCTATGGGTCTTATATTATGTTTTGTTGCCTTTAAAATACCTCTACCTATTTTTAAAAAGTTTTCTTTTATACTGCTTTTATTAAATATGTTATTTTTGACCTTTGCCTTTATGCCATATATCGGCACGGAATTTTTGGGGGCCAAGCGATGGGTAAGTATTGGTAACAATAGTTTTCAACCCTCAGAATTTTTAAAAATTACCGCCATTTTATATCTTTCAGCATGGCTCTCTAACCGATTTTCTGCCATTCAAAAAAAAGACCTGTTATCTTGGTTTAAAAGAGGATATTATAATTTTATTAGCATTTTTCTGCCATTTTTAGTTTTTTTGGGGATTATTGTGGTATTATTATATTTACAAAAAGATATTAGCACCCTAGGAATTCTTGGCGTAACCCTGATTGTTATTTATTTTGCGTCAGGAACTAATATTTGGCACACTATTTTAACATTTTTAGCAGGCGCTTTAAGTATCGGGTATTTTATCTGGAAAGAACCTTACAGGGTTCGTCGTCTTACCGTTTTTTTGCATCCCGAAACTGACCCGATGGGAATAGGTATGCAAGTTAAACAATCACTCATCGCGATTGGGTCGGGTGGAATTTTTGGGAAGGGTTTGGGTATGTCTACTCAAAAATTTGGATTTGTACCCGAAGCTATTTCCGATTCTATCTTTGCTATTATCGGCGAGGAGGTGGGAATTTTCGGGTGTCTTATTTTGGTGGGATTATTTATCGCATTTTTTTGGCAAGGAATTAATATTGCCAATCGCACCGAAGATACATTTGCTAAATTAGTATGTATTGGAATTTGCACTTGGATAACTTTTCAAGCATTCATCAATATTTCTTCATCGCTGGGATTATTCCCACTAGCCGGAATTCCATTACCCTTTTTCAGCTATGGAGGATCGCACATTATCGCGGAATTAGTTGGCGTGGGCATTTTATTAAACATATCCAAAAATAGCCAAAAGAAAAATGGATAAAAAAATTAAAATCGTATTTACTGGGGGCGGAACGGGCGGACATTTAATGCCGTTAATTTCTGTTATAAGAGAAATTAAAAAATTATCCAATCCCAATACTATAACATTATATTACCTTGGGCCAAAAGATAAAAATGCCTTTGAATTATTATCAAAAGAAGGGGTGATTATTTATTCTATTTTGGCTGGTAAAATCAGAAGATATTTTTCTTTCAAAAATATTATTGATATTTTTTTTACTATCCCCTTGGGATTTTTACAAAGTTTTTTTATTTTATTATTTATTAATCCCAAATTAATTTTTAGCAAAGCAGGAGGCGGGTCTTCTGTGGTTTGCCTATCAGCCAAAATTATAAATATCCCTATTTTTTTGCACGAATCAGATTCCGTGCTTGGACTTTCCAATAGGCTTGCCTCAAGTTTTGCTAAAAAAATATTTACCTCTTTTGAAATTACCGAAGGGGTTAATACTTCCAAAGCCATTTTCGTGGGAAATCCCATTAGACAAGAATTACTAAATGGAAACAAGGAAGAGGCGCGCACTTTATTTAATATAACTTCATCAAAACCAGTTATTTTAATTTCTGGTGGTTCGCAAGGCGCCGAGTCTATTAATGATTTTATTGTCTCAATTTTAAACGACCTTTTGCACTACTATGAAGTAATTCATATTTCAGGCGTCAAAAACTATCAAAAAACAAAAACTGAATCCAATAGTATTTTTATTTTAAATCCAGAATTAAAAGCTAATTATCATTTGTATGATTCATTAAATGAAGTACAATTAAAAAATGCTTACGCCGTGGCCAATCTTGTTGTTTCGCGCGCCGGCGCCGGTAATATTTTTGAAATATCTGCCATAGGCAAGCCCAGCATTTTAATTCCTCTGCCAACATCAGCTTCAAACCACCAATTAAAAAATGCCTACCAACATTCAGATTCGGGCGCATCAATGACTCTGGAGCAGGCGAATTTAACCCATCACTTTTTTATGGGTCAAATAGATTATCTACTATCTAAATCAGAAAAAATGAGCGCGAGTGCCCTGCAATTTGCTAAACCAAAAGCTGGTGAAAAAATCGCCCAAGAAATATTAGAATTTTTAAAGGTGACCTAATTATGAAAAAACAAATCGAAACAGCAAAAAAAATCCGCCTGCGGTTTGCGCCATCGCCAACTGGCCCACTACATATCGGTGGAGCGCGCACGGCGTTATTTAATTTTATTTTTGCCAACCAAAATAATGGTGAATTTATTTTACGATTT
>CAYHFP010000034.1:0-8364 GCA_964355995.1 uncultured Candidatus Saccharibacteria bacterium
CCTACCAAGCAAAATGGAAACTTAACTCATTTAAAATGTATTTAGTTTTGGTTCATAAGACAGAGGTAGAAGGTCCGATTCCTTCTGGGCCCACCAAGCAAAATGGAGACTTAACTCTTATAAAAAATAAATGAAAATAGGCTCCTAAGACAGAGGCAGAAGGTCCGTCAGATGATGAACATCTGACTGTCGGGTGTTAATCACCCGACGATTCCTTCTGGGCCCACCAAATAAAATTGTGAAAAATTTGTTCAATAAAAAATGCTTTCTTTAGTAAACAAAATTTTATTGACGATTATCTTAGCTTCTTTTATTATCGGCGGTTTTATTTATCTAGGGATTTTACAGAAACCAGCGGTTCAAGAAATAAAAATTTCCAATGGAATTGTGGCCGATTCATTAAAAAATGAGTCTTTCTGCCAAGCTAAAGAAAATTCAGTGGTAACAAGAGTGATTGATGGCGACACGGTTATTGTGGAAGGGGGCTTTCATATTAGACTTTTAGGAATTGATGCTGATGAAAAAGGATATCCTTGTTTTGAATCAGCCAAAAAAAGATTAGAAGAATTGGTGCTGAATAAACCGGTTATTTTAGAAAAAGACAGGACCGATATGGATCAATATGAAAGGTGTTTAAGAACTATTTTTGTGGGAGATAAAAATATTGATGCTCAATTGGTTGGCGAGGGCTTGGCGGTGGCGCGATTTTATCAACCTGATGTAAAATATAAAACAGAAATTACCGATGCCGAAAGACAAGCGATTGAAAATAAGGTAGGATGTAAGTGGAGTAAATAATAATAAACGAGAATCTAGAAAATAGAAAGTAGAAAATAGAATAGTGACGTCGTGACGTTAAAATTCTATTTTCTATTTTCTAAATTCTATTTTCTAAATGTATGGCTAATTTCGTAACAAAAAAAGATGGCACCAGAATCGCTTTTGATGGCGAAAAAATAAAAGGAGTAGTAGTGGCTTCGGGTGCAGAAGCAGGGCTCTCCGAAGAAGAGGGGATTGAATTGGCAGAAAAAGTATTAGAAGCTGTTATTGCGGCTGTTGGTTCTCAAGAAGAAGTAGCATCAACTGAAATAAGGTCAATTATTCTTTCAGAGCTTGAAGTTATTGCGCCGATAGTAGCCGAATCTTGGAAAAAATACGAAGAGGGCAAGGGAGTGTAATTTTAAAACCGCTTTTAGATTTCTGTGGGAAATTTGTATAAAGCGGTTTTTTGATGCATAATAAGTTCATGAAAATTATCGTTAAAGCAAAACCGGGAGCCAAGGAAGACAAAATAGAAAAAACCGGTGAAAATAATTATATCGTTTCTGTTAAGGCGCCTCCCGTTGATGGCAAGGCTAACGCGGCTATTGTTAAATTGTTGGCTGAATATTTTGATATAAGTCCGTCGCTGATTGAAATTGTTTCTGGTTATATGTCGAGGATTAAAGTGATTCAAATTAATAATTAATAATTTCTTGGGCGGGTTATCTGTAAAATATGGATAACCTCTTTTTTTATAATGTAAACTTGATTTTTTAAGGTTAGTCGGTAAACTATATCTAATGATAAATAAGAAGAAGAGCCCAAAAAATAAAGCGAAAAAGCCTTTGGTTAAAGCTAAAGCAAAGAAAAAAGTAGCTTTGAAAAAACCGAAGAAAGTTTTGGTTAAAGCAAAAAAATCTCTTAAAAAAAAGAAGGTTATTTTAGCAAAGACCCCTCTTCGCATAAAGCTACGGAAGGGCAAGGAAAAAATAAAAAAACCAGTTGGGAAAATAAAGAAAACGTTAAAGAAAAAAATCGCCAAGAAAAAAGTAATTAAGAAAACTAAAGCCAAAGTGCGAAAGCCGAAAGAAGTTTTTTTGGCAGAGTCATTTTTTAAAGCTAAAATAAAAGTTATTGGAATTGGAGGAGGCGGGTCTTCTATTGTTTCAGAAATTAGCCGGTCGCTTAATAAGGCAACTTTTGTCATTGCCGACACCGATACCAGAAATTTTGGAAAGCAAAAAGGGGTTAAATATTTTTTATTTGGACAAGACCAAACTCATGGAATGGGCACGGGCTTAAATGTTGAGCTAGCGAGAAGTTCTGCCGAAATAGAAAAAGAAAAAATTTCTAGTCTTTTTGCCAATCAAGATATAGTTATTTTTATTGCTTCGCTGGGCGGAGGAGTTGGTTCTGGCGCTACCAAAATATTTGCAGAGGTTTCTAAAAGTTTTGGTGGAATTAGTTTTGGTATTTTTACTTTGCCCTTTAAATTTGAGGGTGCTAATAAACAAAAAATTGCCAACAGGGCACTTTTGGAATTAAAAAAATCTCTAAATGTTTCTATTACCATACCCAACGAAAGAATTTTTAAAATTATTGATTCAAACACTCCAATCGTTGAGGCTTTTTCAACCGTTAATAAAAGATTAATTGAAGGATTGGAAAGTCTCATTGATTTAATTTATAGCCCCGGCGTCATAAATATTGATTTTGCGGATGTTAAAGCTATTTTGAAGGGCAAGGGAGGCGAGGCATTTTTAAATACCGCTGAGGCTTCTGGAAAAGACAGAGCAGAAAAAATTGTTAAAGATATTTTACAAAATAATTTGTATCAAACCAGTAGCTTTACACCAGAAAAAGTATTATTTAATATTTTAGGAGGAGATAATTTGAGTATGTTTGAGGTTGATAAAATAAGCAGAGCCGTTGCCCAAACAAATCCTAAAGCTAAAATTATTTTTGGAATTTCTAAGAATTCAAAATATAAAAATAAAATTAAGGCGACACTTTTAATGACCGGTGGGGGGAGTGCTGATAAAATAGAAAAAGAGCCTCAAAAAGCTAAAGTTGTGGGTGAGGCTTTGCCAATTATTAAGAAGTTTAAAAATTCGGCCGTTGGCATAAATAAGGTGAAAGTTAAAAAAGCACCAGTTTTGCCTCTTTTGAAAAAAACAGTAGAACCAGTTGCAGTTTTGCCAGAAAGCGATAAGATAGCTTTATTAGACCCTTTGGTATCTTTTACAGCTAAACTACCCACTGATGCCCTTTTATCAAATCTGGATATTGATGAAGCTTCGCAAAAACCTAAAAAAACCATCCGAAGAAACGCTTTAGAGATTAAGAAAAATCTGGAGATAGAAGAAAATAAAAAATCGTTGCAGGAAAAAGAGTGGGAAATACCAGCCTTTTTAAGATTGAAGAAGTAGGTCATGAAGCTTAAAGCTTGAAACTTGAAACTTGAAAGCTTTGTGACGTAAAGTTTTAAGAATCAAGAATAAAGTTACAAGAAGAAATGGAAGAAACACAAAAAATAACAAAAGCTATTATTCCGGTTGCTGGACTAGGCACGCGGTTTTTGCCGTTGTCTTCTATTGTGCCTAAGGAATTTTTACCTTTGGTTGATAAACCTGTTATTGAATATATTATCCAAGAAGCAAAAAAATCTGGTATTACCGAAATCGTCTTTGTGTTAAATCCAAAAGAAAAAAGTATTTTAAATTATTTAAAAAAATCCTCTGACCTAAAGAAGCTTTTAATAAAAAGAAAAAATGACAAGGTGTTAAAAGAGTTAGAGGAATTTGAAAAGCTTTTTGATGGGTTGAAATTTTCTTTTGTAGTTCAAAAAAATCCTTTGGGAGATGGACATGCCATTTTGCAGACCGAAAAACTTTGTGGATCCGAGGCCGTTGCGGTTTCTTTTGGCGATGATGTGGTGGATTCACCAGAGCCGGCACTTTTGCAATTGATGAATATTTTTAATACGTGCCAAGCTCCGGTTATCGCTCTTAAAAAATTGCCTCGCGAAAAAATTTCCGCTTATGGTAACGTGCAGGTGGAAAAAATTGCCAACAACCTTTATAAGATTAAAAAAATCGTAGAAAAGCCAGTGCTTTCAGAAATAAAATCAGATTTGGTGATTGTGGGGAAATATGTTTTGACGCCAGACGTATTTGATTATTTAAAAAAAGCTGGACTTTCAAAAAAAGGGGAAATTATTTTGGGAGAAGTGTTTGATAAGATGCTTTCTGACGGAAAAACGATTTACGGTTATGAATTAAAGGGGGAGTGGCTTGAATGCGGAGATAAGCTAAAGTGGCTGAAATCCTTTTTTTACATGGCACTAAAAGACGAGCGATTTGGAAGGGAACTTAAAGATTATCTGAAAACTCTTCGTTAGGAATTATCCACAAATATCTTATTGACAGGATTTCTAGTTTGTGTAAAATATTGTTATTAGTTCTTTTTAGAGTTTTGCAACCTACCCAATTAGTGCTTAAATATTTGAGCTTTAATTGGGTAGGTTGAGGATTTTTATCGCAACTTTGGCCTGTTTGTGGTCTCACTTCCCTCGTTTGGAGGATTTACCCATGCTGTGTTTGTCTGGTCTTCCCCCGTCCCAAGTTTCGGGGACCTACACGATCTGAAGTGCGTTTCGGCCTAACGGGTTGTGCTCGCAGGGGCAGGACAATCCGCCTGGGGCGGTAACTGACTTTCGTCACTCAAAATGACGCGAAGCTCGGTTACCGCCCTTCTTTATTTTTAGCAGAGATTTATTCTCTGTCTTTTTTTACAATAATATTGTAAAATGGCTGTATATGAAAATTACATTTTTTGAAATAAAAGAATGGGAACAAGAATATTTAAAAAATAAACTCAATAACGTTGAAGCCGTTTTTTTTGCTGAAAAACTTTCGTTAGAAAATATTGATTTAGCAAAAGACGCCGATGTAGTTTCGGTGTTTATTGATTCACAAGTAACTAAAGAAATAATTGATGCTCTACCAAATTTAAAAATGGTGGCGACGCGTTCAACGGGGTTTGATCACGTTGATGTAACATTTTGCCAAGAAAAGGGGATTGCTGTTTGCAATGTCCCACATTATGGAGACAATGCGGTGGCGGAATACGCCTTTGCTTTAATTTTGGATCTTTCACGAAAAATTCACCAGTCTATCCAGGAAGTTCGCGATGGTGGGTTTTCTTTTGAGGGATTAACTGGATTTGATTTAAAAAATAAAACCTTGGGAATTGTGGGCCTTGGAAATATCGGCCAACACGTGGCGCGCATTGCCAAAGGTTTTGAAATGAATATTTTAGGATTTGATGTGCATGAAGATAAAAAATTAGCCAAAAAACTGGATTTTAAATATGTTTTACTGGAAGATTTACTTAAAAATTCGGATATTATTAGTTTGCACGTTCCTTATAATGAACACACACATCACTTAATTAATGCCCAAAACATCGGTTTGATTAAAAAGGGTGCTTATTTGATTAATACTTCTCGGGGTGGAATTATTGAAACCAACGCGCTGGTTCGCGCCTTGGCCAATCGTGCAATTGCCGGCGCTGGGTTAGATGTTTTAGAAGAAGAAAAATTTATTAAAGAGGAAATACATTTACTTTCAAAAGAATCTTTGGTAGAGGCGGATTTAAGAGTTATTTTGGAAAATCATATTTTAATGGAACAAGAAAATGTAATTATTACTCCGCATAATGCTTTTAATTCGCGCGAAGCGTTGGAGAAAATTTTGGAAACCACCATAGAAAATATTGAAGGGTTTGTGGGAGGGAAAATAGTGAATACGGTTAAAGTTTAGAATTAACCTAATTATACTAATTATTCTAATTGACCTAATCAAATCCTAATAATAAAATGTCTAAAATGATTTAGGTATTCATCTATTCGGTCATTATTTAGAACAATTAGAGCAATTAGAATAATTAGAATAATTTTTTTATGGTTTACGATCTAATAATTATCGGTGCGGGACCGGCTGGTATTTCTGCCGGTGTTTATGCATCGCGTCAAAAGTTAAATATTTTAATTCTTTCCAAAGATATTGGCGGACAAGTGGCTAAAAAAGCCGTGGATATTGAAAATTACCCTGGGTTTACTAAAATTTCTGGACCAGAATTAGTAGAGCTTTACCAAGAGCAATTAAAAGAAAATAATTTAGAAGTAACGCTTGAAGAAGTCGTGGGCATTGAAAAACCCGCCGGCCATTTTTTGGTAAAAACAAAATCAGGAAAATCTTTTGAAGCAGTTTCGGTAATTGTAACTTCGGGTGCAAAATCAAAATTATTGAATATTCCGGGCGAGGAAGAATTCTCTGGTAAAGGTGTCAGTTATTGTTCGCTTTGCGACGGGCCTGTTTTTAAAGATAAAGTGGTGGCGGTGGTTGGTGGGGGAAATAATGGATTTGAATCAGCGCTTTTTTTATCAAATTATGTCCGGCAGGTTTTTATCTTAGAATATTCGGATAAACCCAACGCCGACGCCGAAAACCAAGAATTAGTGGCTAAAAATAAAAATATTGAGGTTATAACTAATGCTAAGGCTTTGCGTATTGAAGGAAAAGTATTTGTGAATGCGATTTTTTATGAAGATAGAATTTCTGGCGCTGAAAAAAAACTAGATGTTAACGGCGTGTTTGTAGAAATTGGCTATGACCCAGCGACAAAATTTTTGGGAGATTTAGTGGATTTAAACGATAAAAAAGAAATTGTGTTTGACCACAAAACTTTAGAAACAAAAACCGCCGGACTCTTTTCGGCAGGGGATTGTAATGTTTCAAAATACAAACAAATTGTGATGGCATCGGGGCAGGGAGCCGTGGCGGCCCTTTCAGCCTACGAATATATCAAAAAGAATAAATAAAAAAAGCCACTTTGGGGTAAGTGGCCAACCATTTAGCAATTTATTTTTTTTCTATTGCGATTATTATTTTTTCTAGTTTTTCTATCCTGGATTCTAATTTTCTATGTTCTTTATATAAAAGTGTATTGTAAACTCCGAAAAGAACTACTATCACGAAGAATGCTTTTATTATTTTCCATTCCAATTTTTTCTCTTTTTCTTCATTATTCATGTTATTTACCCTTTAAAGGAGCTTATTTGATTTGGGGTAAAATACCCCGAATTTCTATTTGTAGAATATAATATAACATGCAAATAGTCAATATTTGATTGAATAATTTAATTTTGGTAAACTGCATTCATTAATCTTAAAACTTAAAGCCTGAAGCTTGAAGCTTAAAAAATTTACGAAAAAAGTTTCAAGTTTCAAGATTCAAGAATCAAGCCATGAGCAAAATACAAGAAATTATTGCAACAGAAATTAAGGATTCTCGTGGAAAGCCGACGGTAGAGGTGCATTTAACAACTGACAAAGGCACTTTTGTGGCTTCTTGTCCTTCGGGTGCTTCAACGGGAGTGAATGAAGCTTTGGAATTGCGTGATGCTGATGGCAGAGGAGTACAAACGGCCATTAAAAATGTTAATGAAATTATTGCGCCAAAATTAATTGGCAAAGATCCTTCTAATCAAAAAGAATTGGATGATTTAATGATTGCTTTGGATGGCACACCTAACAAATCAAAGCTGGGAGCCAATGCGATTTTGCCAGTGTCGATTGCGATTGCGCGCGCTGGAGCGGTTAATAAAAAAGTTTCACTTTTTCAACATATTTCTGAAGTTTCGGGTAATGCTTTGCATATGCCTTTGCCAAGTTTTAATATTTTAAATGGTGGTGCTCACGCAAAAAATGATTTGGAATTTCAGGAATTTATGGTGGTGCCAATGAAAAAAACTTTTCAAGAAAATTTAGTTTTGGGAAGTAATGTATTCAATAAGTTAACGGAATTGTTAAAAGAAAGAGGGGATTTACCTGATTTGGGTGACGAAGGTGGCTATGCTCCGCAAATTGCGACGGCCGAACAAGCTTTACTGTTAATTAAAAATGCGATTGGCGAACATGGTGATGTAAAAATTGCGATGGATTGCGCAGCTTCGGAATTTTATGTTGATGGAAAATATGTGGTGGAAGCTGGCAAGGAATTAAGTCGTGCACAGATGGTAGAATTTTATCAAGATTTAGCATCAAGATTTCCAATTATTTCGATTGAAGACCCGTTTGCCGAAACTGATTGGGAGGGATTTAAAGAAGTAAAACAGGCTTTACCAAATGTGACGATTATTGGGGACGATTTAACGACGACCAATATTACTATTATAAAAGACGCGGAAAATAAAAAAGCTTGCAATGGAATTATTATCAAATTAAACCAAATCGGGACGGTTTCAGAAACGATTGACGCGGTTAATTTAGCGAAAAGTTATGGTTGGAAAATTATGGTTAGTCACCGCAGTGGTGAAACGATGGATAATTTTATTGCCGATTTTGCCGTTGGAGTGGGCGCGGACTTTATTAAAACCGGAGCTTATACTAAACCCGAAAGAGTGGTAAAATACGATAGACTTTTGGAAATAGAAACAGAATTAACGAAAAGAAAATAGAAAATAGAAAAATAGAAAATAGAATAGTGACGTCACGACGTTTCGTATTCTAGATTCTATTTTCTAGATTCTAGATTCTC
>CAYHFP010000035.1:0-8187 GCA_964355995.1 uncultured Candidatus Saccharibacteria bacterium
TAACGATAACTAAAAGAATCGTTGAAGCCGGAAAAACTATGGGAATAGATGTTTTAGATCATGTAATTATTACTAAAAACAAGCCGTTCAGTTTTAAGGAAAATAAGCTGATTTGAAAATATGAGAAAAATTAGCAAAAAACTTGAAAAAGAAAAACTTTTGGTCGAGATCGAACGATTAAAAAAAGAATTAAAGAAAAATAGGCAATATGGTTTAGTTTGGGAAGAAAAACTCGAAGAAGTGGTTGGGATGTGTAAAGAAAAACTACCGATACTGAAAGAGGTAAAAAATAAAGAAATAATTACCAATAAAGACAAGCCGGTAAATTTACTAATTGAGGGCGATAATTATCACGCCCTTTCTGTTTTAAATTATACCCACGCAAAAAAAATTGATGTCATATATATTGATCCGCCATATAACACCGGTAAATCGAAGGAATTTAAATATAACGATAAGTGGGTAGATCTCAATGATGGATATAGACATAGTAAATGGGTTGCTTTTATGGAAAAAAGGATGAAACTGGCCAAAAATTTACTTAAAGATACCGGACTTATTTTTATTTCTATTGACGACAATGAAGTAGCCCAGATAAAGCTGTTGATGGATAAACAGCCAGAGTTATTTGGAGAAAATAATAAAATAGGAATTTTTACGATAGAGACTCCGAATCAAACATCCGATATTAATAAAATAAAGAACTCAGATTTCTTATTAGTATATGGGAGAACATCACAAGCGGCCTTTAAGTTATCATTTAAAAAACAGGTTGCGAGGTGTACTACGGGAAAAGATAACCAAACACAGCCAATTATAGAATTCCCTAAGGGGTTAAAAGTAGTTGGCGTATCAGATGGGATATATAAAGATACAAGAAAAACAAATGGTATGGAAGATATTTTTTTAATAAAAGGACCAATAATCGTAAGAAATGGGAAACTGTTTCAACTGGTTAGATTAAAAGCTAGATGGGCTAACCCAAACGATATGAAACGATTTATAAATAAATTTGTTAGCAAAAGTAAGCATCCAATATTTAATAAGTTTGGTAAAGAACTTTTAGATTTATATCTGTTAGGCGATCGTTTCCAGCCACAAATGGTAAAGCGTGGCTTTGATATGCCCCATACAATCTTATTAGGATTTACTCAAAAAGGAGGAGATTTATTAAAAAATATTTTACATAAAGAAACATTAAAATATCCTAAACACCCATCATTTATAAAATATTTATTAAGCATTTCAGCAGACAAAAATTCCACCGTGTTAGATTTTATGGCTGGTTCTGGTACAACGGGCCAAGCCGTTTTAGAGCTTAACAAGGAAGATGGAGGTAATAGAAAATTTATTCTTTGTACCAATAATGAAAACGATATAGCCGAAAAAGCTTGTTATCGCCGGGTTAAAAAGATTGTTAAGGGTTATAAAAATTTGAAAGGCGAAAAGGTAGAAGGTCTGGGCGGAAATTTAAAATATTTTAAGGTCGATGAAAAGACTTTTGTCGATGCCAAACCGACAGATAAGAATAAAATAGCACTTACAGAACAGGCGACAGAAATGCTTTGTGTGAAAGAGGGTACTTTTGAAAAAGCCTTGGACCGAAAATATTTTAAGATTTTCAAAAACGCCAATCATTATACCGGTATAGTTTTTGATCAAGCGGCGATTCCGGTCTTCAAAAAAGCGATAGAAAATATTAAGGGTAAATTAAGCGTCTATGTTTTCTCTTTGGGGGATGAAGCTTTTGATGACGAATTTAAGGATGTAAAGCAGAAAGTCCAGTTGTCGCCCATACCCGAAGCAATTTTGCGGGTATATAGGAGGATTTTTAAATAAAGTTAATGCAACTAAAAATTTACCAAGAAAACGCGATAGATGAGTTATTAACTAAAACCAAGCGGCTTTTGGGTTATTCGGGTGGTAAAAAGCTAGTTTTAAAGGCGCCGACCGGTTCGGGGAAGACAATAATGATGGCTGAATTTTTGAAGCGATTAGTTGATAATAGAGATATCAAACGATCGCTTGGTTTTATATGGGCCGCGCCGCACAAACTTCATATTCAAAGCAGGGATAAATTAGAAAAATATTATGAAACGAGCCGAGCGTTAAAGTGTTCTTATTTTGAAGATTTAGGTGACAGAAAAATCAGCGATGACGAAGTTTTGTTTTTTAATTGGGAAAGCATTAATAAAGCGAATGCAGTCTATATTAGAGATAACGAGCAGGAATTTAACTTATCAAAAGTATTAGAGCATACAAAAGAGGAAGGAAGAAAAATTATTCTAATTATAGATGAAAGCCAATTTTCCGCTGGTACAAGAGATAAAAAAGAAGAACAAGCGGCAAATAAATTGCGTCGAGACATAAATGCCGATTTAACGATTGAGGTGTCGGCTACACCACCCATATTAAAAGATCCGGACGAGACGGTAAATGTTCACATAGAAGACGTTAAAAAGGAAGGAATGATTAAAAAAGCGGTTATTTTAAATGACGAATTTGATAATTTTATAAAGCAAGGAAAAATTCAGACACAAAAATTAAGTGGTGGAAGTGAGGAATTAGTTATAGCCGCCGCTATGAAAAAGAGGCAAGAATTAGTAAAAGCTTTTCAAAAAGAGAGGGCGAATATAAATCCTTTGATATTGATTCAATTGCCCGACCGAGTTGGGCAGACTGAAGACAGAATGCGAGAAAGAGTAGAAAGGATTTTAAAAGATAAATACAATATTTCGACTGAAAAAGGAAATAATAAGTTAGCAGTTTGGTTATCTGGCGAACATATTAATAAAGATGACGTAGAAAGAGCGGATAGCGTTGTTGAGGTTTTGATTTTCAAACAAGCAATTGCTCTCGGCTGGGACTGCCCAAGAGCACAGATTTTAGTTTTGTTTAGGAAATGGCATAGTCAGATTTTTTCCATACAGACGGTTGGTAGAATTATGAGAATGCCCGAACCCGATAAGGGGCACTATAAAAGCGAGGTTTTAAATTACGGATATGTTTATACGAATCTAGATTATGTTGAAATTCATGAAGATATCGCAAAAGATTATATTACGCTTTATACCAGCAGAAGAATTAAAAATTATAAGCCGATAAATTTACTTTCTTGTTATCCGGAGAGACACAGGGAAAAAACAAGGTTAACACCTCTTTTTGTTAATATGTTTTTAACGGAAGCGAGGAAGTATGGTTTAAAAAAGAAAATAGATATTAAGGCGAGAAAAATTGGTTTTAAAATTATTTCTGGTTATAAGGCAGAAGACGTAGATACGTTGGCAGGGGCAAAAATTATCGGTGATAAAGCGATAAAAATAGGTGGCCCCGATTTACAAAAATTATTGGATTATTTTATTAGAGATCATCTGCGAGGTGGGTCAGTATCTTTTTATCCCGAGGATAGATCGGTTGGCAAGGTAAAAGAATCAATTTATAAATTTTTTGAATTAGAATTTAAAAAACATTATAGAGATTATTGGGAAGAGGTTGTGGGGGTGGTTCTGAATGACAAAAATTCAAAACACTTCGTTTATGTTTTAGAAAAAACTAAGGAAGAATATCAGAAAGAAACAATTAAAAAAGAAAGCGAATTGGTCGATGTAGAAAATTGGAACATTAAAGAGTTTTACAATTTTGGCGAAGATTATAAGAAAGAGAATAGGAAAAAATCTGTTTTACAGCCATTTTATGCACAACATAAATCCGATCTAGAGAAAGCCTTTATTAATTATTTGGACAAGTCGCCAAGCGTTGAATGGTGGTTTAAAAATGGCGACAGGGATGCAACATTTTTTGCAATCCCTTATAAAAATGGGGAAGAGAAACCGTTTTATATAGACTTCATAGTTAAATTAAAGGATGGTCGTATTGGGTTATTTGATCCACACGGGATTCATTTGAGTGATTTTGGCCCCAAATCGGATGGTTTACGACAATATTTATCAGAACAAAACAAAAAAGGAAAAAAACTCTTTGGCGGGATAGTAGTTAATACTGATTTACGAAATTATAAAGGTAGGTGGGTTTATTTTGACAAAACTAGCAAAGAGTTTGAGGACAACGATTTAACTAATTGGAAAGACCTAGAAATATGAAAAAACTATTAAGTGAAGAATTTGTTAAAAGAGCTATTATTCAGTGGTTA
This sequence comes from uncultured Candidatus Saccharibacteria bacterium, assembly GCA_964355995.1. GTDB lineage: Bacteria > Patescibacteriota > Minisyncoccia > Minisyncoccales > Staskawiczbacteraceae > VGLO01. The sequence continues at coordinate 4,151 of CAYHFP010000035.1, forward strand.
TCGCGTAGGGGCTGGGGATATTTTAATTTTGATGAATTGCATTCGCATGGCATAGATATTAGCGCTAGAAAGGGTGGTAGGGTTATTTATATAGAAACAAAAGGCGAATCATCGGGTCATAGCGGTAATGAGGTTAGATTTGTTTATGGCCTTGGTCAATTAGTTACGCGTATGAAAGTGGTAGATGCACCACGTGCGTTTAATTACGCCCTTGGTTTACCTATTAAAGTTGCAAAAATAGCGTTGAGACGAGTTCCGTGGAAATGGGCAAAAAAGCTTACGGTGGATGTCTTAGCGGTAAATGAGAGTGGCAAAGTACAGCGATACACGTGGCGAGATTTAAAGGAAAATCAAAGCGGAAAATTTAATAATTAATTGATAAATAAAATTATGAAAGGGGAAACATATAAAAAAGAGACTACTATAAAGCCAAAAGAAGAATATGCTTACGGGTATATTATCAAGGCATTGGCGGGCGGGCTTTATCCAAATAAATTTCATGTAATTAGAGAATATGTTCAGAATGCTTTTGACGCGATAATTAGTTGGAAGTCGACTAATAAAGATAAAAATGTCGACATAAAGATAATTATAAAAAAACCATCCATTTTTATTTTCGATAATGGCATAGGAATGGACAGGTACACTTTAAATGAATATAGAAAAATCGGATTTTCAAAGAAAGTTATTGGAGAGTCCGTTGGTTTTAGGGGCATAGGAAAATTAGCAGGGATCTCCGTAGCAAAAAAATTAATTATAACAACTTCACCGTATGGAATTGATGAAAAGTATACCCTAGTATTCGATGCAGAAGCCATGATGGAAGAAATAGATGAGCTAAAAAAGAAGCGAGCCAATATTTCTTTAAATACATTAATAGAAAAACATACTAGCTTGACATCCAGCCCGGAAATTAAAAACGAGCACTATACCATGGTGGAATTACGCGAAATAAAACCTGATTCGAAGACACTTTTTGATAAAAATAAATTGATTGATTATATCTCTAAAAACGCCCCCGTTCCATTTGACCCACAATTTGTTTACGGGAATAACATAGAAGATAGTATTAAAAAATTCGTAGCAGATTATGACCGCGTAAATATTTTAGTTGATGGGAAGAAAGTTTATAAACAATTTACGAATAATTTAAAGGCTCCTCAGCATATTCCCTTATACAGCAAAAATAAGAAAAATCTTTTGGGATTTTGTTGGTATTGTGAAAATAACCAAAAAGGACAAGTTGATCCTATTGAAATAGGTGGATTAATTTATAGATATAAAAATTTTGCGATAGGCGATAATTATTTAACCCGAAAAACGATTTGGAATATATCGTCCCATCTGGCATTTTATTTCATGGGCGAAGTTTATATTATTGACCCCAATATTGTGCCCACTTCTCAACGAGATGATTTCGAACAGAGCGCAGCAAGAGATGGTTTTTATAGAGATGCAAAAGTAATAGCTAATGAATTAAATAACATAGCGCGTGATAGCTCGGGCATTAGAAGGGCCGAAGAATATGTGAAAAGAGGAGTAGAAACGATATCGATAATTAAAGAAGATATAAAAAAACGAGAGCCATCTTTGAAAGACTTGAGTGTACAAAAAATAGCTACGATTGTTAACGTTATTAATAATATTGAAAACCGAAAAAAAAATATTCCTGAGGTGGACAAAAAAACTAGACTTTTAGCCAATAACGTTATTAAGCAAGCAAAAAAATTACTCAAAGAAGTTAAGAAAGTAGAAAAAACAGAAAAAGAAGAATTTAATATTGTGAAAAAGCTTAAGTTAGATAAACAAGCCGGGCAAGTTTATTTTACAACCATTCGCACACTCAAAGATTTTTTTATTAATAAACCAGAAGAACTAGAAAAAATAATTAAGGCGTTACATAAAAATCTTCTAGAAGTTTTTTCTAAAAAGATGGATTAATCATTATGCTGCCGAGGAATTATACTTCAACTGATAATAAGGAAAGAGTTAGGGAAGAAGACACGATATTGATTAAGAAAGAATTTTTAAGGAAAAAAAGAAAATTAATTTATTTGGGGATGCCTTCTGGAGAGATGCGGGATATCTTGGCATGGCAGAGTTACGTAGATAAGTGTACTGCCGTAGAGATAGACCCTCACCAGCGTAGCGAATTAGTACTTAACGCAATAAAAAATGGGCTAGAAAATAATATAAATCTTCTTTTTGGTGACATAGAGGAAATTTTAATTAATGGAAGGGATGGATTTAATAATGGGTTAGAATTTCCGTATGATATTGTTTTTCTTGATTGTTTTGGCACCCTTGTGTACAAGGGATTGAAACGTATTAAAGCAATAACCTCACTAATTAAGAAGCAGAAGGGCAATTCATTTTTATTTCTAATTACTTTTAATCTTAGAGAAAGGAGGTATAGTAAAAGCAGCGCCATAAGGGTTCTGGATAAAATTCAAAAAGAAGTCAGTAGTTTTTATATTCACGATGATTCAATTAAGAAACGCGTCCACGATGTAATGGGGTGGTACAAATTAGACAAGACTAATGAAATGTATAGGCAAAAAGTCTTCGTTTCTTATTTTTTTAAAGCCATTGCCGAAGAACATGGATTTAAAATCCATGTATATCCACCTATATTTTACCTAGGTTTTAATAATAGCCCGATGATGCATTTTTCTTTTAAAATGATTCCAGAAATTGATTCTCCTACAAAAGCAATTAGCGAACAAACCATCATTGACTTAATAAATCTTAATATTAAAGAAGCGTCAAAAAAGAAATTATTTGTTAAAAAAGAACAGGCCCCTTCTTTAATTGTCTAAATATGTATAGAGATATTCAAAAAAGAGGCAAAATGAAAGTTCTCCTAGTCGAGCCAAATTTTCCTATACCTCCAAAGAGCAAAAACCACAGGGACTTTTTACCGATAGGCTTACTTAAATTAGCTAGTTATCATAGGGCAAGGGGAGATGAGGTTAAGCTTGTCAGGGGTAATCAGTATTTTCCAAATTTTTATCCAAATCAAATTAAAATTACTTCACTTTTTACTTACTGGTCTAATTATGTTTGGGAGAGCGTAGAGTTCTATAAGGAAAAATACTCCAGAGCTAAGGTTATTGTTGGTGGCATCTATGCCTCATTAATGCCGGAACATTGCAAGCAGTCAGGCTGTGATAAAGTTTTTATTGGAGTAGACAATAGAGTCGAAAAATTTAAGCCAGCCTATGACCTTGTCGACGTTGATTATCAAATAGTTCATACAAGTAGGGGTTGTTTGAGAAAATGTAAATTTTGCGGCACCTGGAAGATTGAGCCAGAATTTACCCATAAAAAAAGCATAGAAGATGAGATATGTAGCAATAGGGTAATATTTTATGATAATAACCTTTTGGCTAATCCATACATAAAGGAAATTCTTGAAGAATTGAAAAATATCAAGCATAACGGTAGGGTCGTATATTCGGAAAGCCAATGTGGCATTGATGGACGACTCTTGAGCCCTGAAGTGGCAAAATTATTAAAACAAGCGAGATTCCTTAATCCAAGAATTGCTTGGGATCATGGTTATGAACAGCGGCGTGTGATTAAAAAACAAATAGACATACTTGTTGGCGCGGGCTATCCCACTAAAGAAATTTATGTTTTTATGATTTATAACTTCGAACATAATTATTATGAAATGTTAAAAAAGCTTGAGCAATGCGAGAGATGGGGCGTACAGATAGCTGATTGTAGGTATAGACCATTGGACCAAACTTTCGATAATTATAATCCGAGGGCAAGGCAGAGTAACCAGAATTATTACATTCATCCGGGCTGGACAGATAGGCAGATTAAGCTCTTTAGGAAAAAAGTAAGACAGCAAAATATTGTGATAAGACACGGGTTCGATTTTTATAGTAAGGAATTAGAAAGATTTGGGTCAGTGGAAAAAAAGATGCTAAACGTAGTGTAAAAATAATCAAAAATTAAGTCTTTCGGTGGTAAGAATATGAACTTCACGATTAAGCTTATTATTTTGGCGATTATCATAGTTGCTG
>CAYHFP010000036.1:0-8165 GCA_964355995.1 uncultured Candidatus Saccharibacteria bacterium
AATAATTTGATTTATTATGCTTCAAAAAAGAAAGTAGTGGTGGTTTCGCCGACTTCTTTTTTGGCTTATTTGCAAACGGTTTTACAGGGAATGAAAAATCAAAAAATTTCCGAGCAGGCACAAACGATTATTAAAGAAGTGGAGAGACTTGGCAAACATTTGTTTACTTATTCAGAATATATGTCGCGATTGGGGGATCACTTAGGCAACACCGTGAGTTCTTTTAATAAGGCAAAAACGGAGCTATTAAAGGTGGATAAAGACGTGGTAAAAATCACTGATGGTGATTTAAAAATCAAAATAGATGAAGTTGATGCCCCTCGGGTTGACGAATAATCGGAATTTTGCTAAACTATTGATATCTATTTAATCTACCAAGCACAGAAATGCTTTGCATTTTGTACTCGGTGAAATTAATTTCATAAATTTCATGTTAGCTGTAATTAAAACTGGTGGGAAACAATATGTTGTTTCTCCTGGAGATAAAATTAAAGTAGAAAAACTGGATGAAAAAGAGGGCAACGAAATTGCCTCGCTTGAAGTTTTATTGTGCGACAAGGATGGCGATGGTAAAAATGTCCAAATTGGAACTCCTGTTTTAAAAGATGTAGTGGTTACTGCAAAAATTGTCAGTCACGGAAAAGGAGAAAAGTTAATTATTTTCAAATACAAACCAAAAAAGCGATATAAAAGAAAAATAGGTCATAGACAAACATTTACCGAGATAGAAATTATATCAATAAAATAAGAAGCTCGCACTGGTGCGAGTTTTTTATTATACTTTTATTATGGAAAAAGAAATTCGGTGGCTTTTGAGAGAAAAATACTTTGGCAAGCCAAGTAAAAAATTTGATGCCGATGTTAAAAGATTAAAAGCGGGGCAGCCCCTAGATTATGTCATCGGCTTTACCCAGTTTTTGGGTTGCAAAATAGATTTATCAAAAAAGCCGTTAATCCCAAGGCAAGAAACTGAATTTTGGGTAGATGAGGCAATAAAAGAAATATCCCCAAAAGTAGACGGCCGTCCATTTTCGGGGATAAAAGTTTTGGACATTTTTGCTGGGTCTGGGTGTATTGGGCTGGCCGTTTTAAAAAATGTTAAGAATTCCGAAGTGGTTTTTGCTGAAAAAGATAAAAAATTAGTTGAGCAAATAAAGCTGAATGTAAAAATTAATAAACATCTATTCTCTAATTCTCAAGAATTTAAGAATAGATGCAAGGTAGTTGCTTCGGATATCTTTAGTGGGGTGCGTGGGAAGTTTGATTATATTTTTGCTAATCCGCCGTATATTCCCAAAACCAAAAAACCAAAAATTCAAAAATCAGTTTTAGATTATGAGCCACACGGGGCGCTGTTTGGCGGAGAAGATGGATTATTTTTTATCAAAAAGTTTTTAAAACAGGCCCCTGAATTTTTAAAAGAAAATGGAAAAATCTATTTAGAATTTGATTCTTTTCAAAAAAAGCAGATTGAAATATTACTGAAAAAATATACTTACAAAAATTGGGAATTTAAAAAAGACCAATATAAAAAATGGCGCTGGGTTGTGGTGGAAATTTAGTAATAAATAATATTGACCACAAGCGGTTAATATTATATGATTTTTGTAGCACAAAAAATTAAAAACTAAGGCAACTTACAAAAAGGAGCTTGAAATGGTGAATGTCAAATCGGATATTCGTATTCGAGACATACGTTGGAAAAAAGATTTTGAAGAGGTTTTTGATCTGGATAGAATGAATTCTGAATTTCCAAAATCAAGAAAGCATTTTAAGGAATTGTCCGCACAACAGCCTTCGGCTTTGATTCGAATTGCTGCAGAGCATTGCGGCAGCATAATCAGCTCTTTATTTTGTATGGTTTTCAAAAAAAACCTTAGACTATTGGATGTCTTGGTGCATCGTAACTTTAGAAGACAGGGGGTCGGATCCATGATGCTAGGTGAGCTCATCGAGACGATACAAGAAGATGGGCGATTTAGCACTGTAAACACCATAAGAATTTTTGTGCGAGAAAAGAATCTGTCAGGAAGATTATTTCTTCAGAAACATCGCTTTCGTGGCATGGGTGTTGCACGGCGTTTTTATAAAGACACCGGGGAAGACGCCTATAGGATGGAATTTTCTTTGAAGAGATGACAAGACGGTCAAACATAAGTGGCTATTCCAACCGGATGGCCACTTTTTTATTACAGAATTTTAATATGATTGTTTTAACGTTAGCCTTTTGGTAATATAAAGTAATTGAAAATGTGATATAATAACGTTATAAATTATAACTTAACAATATATGTTTAAAAAAATAAATCCATCTTCGGGGAAAATTTCAAAATTACTTTTAATTTTAGCGGTGGCAATAGTGGTGGTCATTATTGTGGTTTTTGCTGTTATTAAAGTGGTGGGCAACAAAAAAGTGGAGACTACTAAATCCGACACTTCAACTCCAGAAAAAGTAGAAGTTCCCAAACCAGTTTATGATACGACAATGCAAAATATTAAGTTTATTTTTCAAGAAGCCGAAAATTTGGGAACTGTTTTAAAAGCGAAAACCGTTTACGACCAAGATTTAAAAACTACAGAAAAATTTATTAAAATAGTGGTGGGTGCGCAAAATAAAAGTAAAAATAATTTAGTTCAATATGCGTGGGATATTGGTAATATTGTTGATTCCGAAGGTAGGGTTTTTATTCCTTATGATAAAGCCTACTTCTTTTTGCCCAAGCCGGATTTGTGCGGAGCTATCTTAAAACCAGAATTTGAAGCCACGCCGTGCACCAGAATATACGAAGTCTCAAAACTTTCAAAAAATCTTAAAATAGAAGTCAGGGTTAATGACCCAAAGCGTCAGTCGGGATATTTAGATATTGCTTTTAATTAAATTACTTTATGCCACCTAATAAACAAAACGAAGAAGAGTTACATAAAAGAGAATCTCAAGAAATATTGCCAGGCGAAGAATCGCCAGAAGTTTTGGAAGTTTCTCAAGAATCACCAATAGAAAGTCCATCAGAAGAAAAAGCTAATGATTTAAGACAGGAAATAGAAAATATGGATTTGCCCGACGATAAAAAAGATGAAGTTGAAAATCATGTAAAAAGTGCCGGGGCTTTTGAAGACGATAAAAAAATAGAATATTTGTTGGAAGTTGCTAAAAATCAGGGAGTTGTGATGGCAGTTAAAACTGCCCAAAAAATGAACGACCCTTATCTATTAGATTTACTCCACGATAAATTAACCGAAGAAGGGTATTACAAAGAATTTAAAAAATAGATTATTAAATCCCAAATAACAAATCACAAATCACAAATAATACCAAAATTCTAATGTCTAAATTCTAAAACAGGTTTGGAATTTTTAAAATTAGATATTAGGATTTGTTTGTAATTTGTTTATTGTAATTTGGAATTTTAGAAAGTGGCTTTTATTATACCGGTTTTGTTATTAATTCTTCTTTTGACTTTAGTTGGTTTTTTTATCGCCCTTTTTTCTGAAAAGCAGGAGAAAAGTTCGGTATTTGGATCATTGGAAACCGTTTTGTTTTTGGTTATTATGCCCAAAAACGAACCCAAAGATTCAGGTCAAGCAGCACAAGAAGAAAAAATTATCATCGCTCAAATGGAGCAGATTTTTGCCAATTTTTTGTACCTTAAAAAAGCTGGTATGTTTGAGGAGCCACCTTCTATAGCCTTAGAAATTGCATCAGAAACCGGAGGCACCGACATTTCTTTTTATGTGTGCGTGCCAAAATATTTAGAAACCGCTTTTGAAAAATATGTGCAAGGAGTTTATCCCCGAGCCATAGTGGACAAAATTCCTAAAGATTATACGGTCTTTGAGCCAAAAGGCCACACCGCTGGCGCTTATTTAAAGTTAAAAGAAAATTCATTTTTCCCGATTAGCACTTATCAAAAATTGGAAAAAGATCCGCTTTCTACTATAACCAATAATTTAAGCAAGATTTCTGCCAATGAGGGCGGCGCAGTTCAAATTATTATTCGGCCGATGTCGGCTTCTGGATTAAGAAAAGATGGCGAAAAAATATTACAAAAAATACGAGAAGGCAAGCACATCAGAACCGCTATCGCTGATTCTACGCGCGGATTTTTTGCCAAATTATCTTTGGATATTTTGGAAACATTAACTACAAAACCAAAAAAACCAAATGACGTGGCTAACCTTAAAGAAAAAGAGCAGGGGTTTGATCAGGTTGGCTATGATGCTATTTCTAGTAAAATTCAAAAACAACCCTTTGAAGCTAACATCAGATTAATCGCCTGCGCTAGTTCAAAAGAACGTGCTGATGATATTTTACAACATTTAATTGGGTCTTTTAGTCAATTTTCTCTTTCAGCCACTAATAGTTTAGAGCCGACGATTGTAAAACCCGCCGGACTTAAAAAATTTATTTATGATGTTAGCTTTAGAGTTTTTAATGCAGGTCAAAAAAATATTTTAAACACCGAAGAACTTGCGAGTATTTATCATTTTCCAACGCATTTTACCGAAACGCCTTACATTAAATCGGCCAAATCTAAAGTAGCGCCTCCGCCATCGGATTTACCAGAAACGGGAGTCAATTTGTTGGGAAAAGTATCATTTAGGCAAGAAGAAAAAAAGGTATATTTTGCCACAAAAACCGACCGCGCTCGGCATTTTTATGTTATTGGGCAGACTGGAACAGGAAAATCTGCTTTTTTGCAAGAAATGATTCGCCAAGATATTTTAAATGGCGAAGGCGTGGCAGTGATTGATCCGCACGGAGAATTAGTGGAGGCAACGTTGGCCAATATTCCTAAAGACAGGGTGGACGATGTGGTTTTATTTGAACCATTTGATTTGGAGCGCCCTATGGGACTAAATATGCTTGAATACGATACGCCAGAACAAAAAGATTTTGCGGTACAAGAAATGATTTCTATTTTTTATAAATTATTCCCACCAGAAATTATTGGGCCGATGTTTGAGCATTATATGCGAAACGCCATGTTGGCATTAATGGCAGACAAAGAAAATCCCGGCACGTTGGTGGAAATTCCAAAAATGTTTACCGACCCCGCTTTTTTGCAAGAAAAATTATTGAAAGTTACTGACCCTATTGTCAGACAATTTTGGGTAAAAGAATGGGCACAAACCACCGGAAGCACGCGGAGTGATATGTTAGGATACGTGGTTTCAAAAGTGGGACGCTTCATTGAAAACGAAATGATGCGAAACATTATTGGGCAGAGTAAATCTGGTTTTGATTTGGCTAGCATTATGGATTCCAAAAAAATATTTTTGGCGAATTTATCAAAGGGTCAAACGGGAGAAGTGAATTCTTCACTTTTGGGATTAATTTTGGTTTCCAAAATGCAAATGGCGGCGATGAAGCGCGCTAAATTAAAAGAAGCTGAAAGAAAAGATTTTTATTTGTATATCGACGAATTCCAAAATTTTACGACAGATTCTATCTCTACCATTTTGTCTGAGGCGCGAAAATATAAATTGAATTTAATTATGGCGCACCAATATATTCCGCAATTAACTGAGCAAATCAGGGATTCGGTTTTGGGGAATGTAGGCTCAATTGGGGCATTTAGAATTGGCGCCGAAGATGCTGAATTTTTAGAAAAGCAATTTGAACCGGGATTCTCGAGATTTGATTTGGTTAATTTAGACAACTTTAGTTTGGTTTTGAAGATGATGATTAATAATAAAATTTCCACACCCTTTAAAATGCAAACTTATGCACCGCAAAAAGGTAAGCCAGAAGTGGTGGAAATTATCAAAAAAATCTCAAAATTAAAATATGGAAAACCCAAGGTGCTAGTTGAAGCTGATATTATTAAACGTTCATTTACGTCGGCACCAATCGCGCCCCAGGCACCACCGAATATAAAATCGCTATAATTTAGAGCGTGAATATGAAAAAACATCAAAAACTCGCTTTGTTAATAAGTTTGCTAGTGAGTTTAGTGTTTGGTATGGTGACTTTTGGTGTGCCCATTTTTGCTCAATATATTTTGCCAACACCATCAGTGACGTCGGGGACTATTTTAACATCAGTGATGCCTTTTAGTCGTTGCAAAGTAATAATATTTGAAGGCAAAGATTTTGGAGTTTGTGCTATGGGTGGGGGAACGGGCCCTCTTTGCAAATTTGATTCAGAATGTAGCATTCCTAAAAAAGGTTTTTATTTAAGTTGTGTCGGTGCGCCAGGCGAAGATAATGAAGAATGTTTGCCCACCGCCGGCGTCGGAAATAATAAATGTTATTTGAATTTTCAGTGTATTCAAGATTCGCCTAATACCCAAGGCAACGAGGAGCCGGGTCCATTTCCAACTGATATCTAATTTTGAAAATAAAAACGGCGCGCCCGCGGGCGCGCCGTTTTTATGTTTACTAATTTACATTTTTTGTGTAATATCTAAAAAGTGTTTCCAGTTCTTTCTACAAGGAATTTACTATGAGTGCATCAGTTGTCGCAATCTACATTTGTCCCGTCGCTGGCGAAAAAATGCAATTGGTTGATAGCGTTGAAGCCATTGCCGGCCGAGGCTTAGCGGGTGATCGCTATTGTAATGGCGTGGGATGTTTTAGTCATAAGCAGGGAGGTAATCGCCAAGTCACGCTCATTAATGGAATTTTCTTTGAGCGTAGCCTATTCGCATATGGCGATAGTCGTCGCAATATTGTGACGAGGGATATTGAGTTGATGGCCCTCATTGGTGAATACTTTGAAATTGGGACCACCCTTTTTCGCGGAGTAAAATATTGTAAGCCGTGTAATCGTCCAAGTGATCTTATTAAATCAAAGGAAAGTTTTAGGGATGTATTTCGAGATTGTGGTGGACTTGTTGCCGAAGTTTCTGGTAACGGGATAATTAAAACTGGCGATTCGATTTCACTGATTCGATCGTCTAACTATTAAAAATTTAGCGATATCAAACCGCCTTGAGTAATTCTTGGCGGTCTTTTTTTATATTAAAACGGCGCGCCCGCGGGCGCGCCGTAAAAGTTTCAAGCTTCAAGTTTTAAGTTTTACTCACTAGCTCTCTTCACATATTCTCCCAACTCAGTATTGATTTCAATCATATCGCCTTCTTCAATAAACAATGGAACTTGAATTACGGCTCCAGATTCCAAAATAGCTTCTTTGGTTCCGCCCTGAGCTCGGTCACCCTTAACTCCGGGTGCTGATTCCTTTACTTTAAGCGTCACCTTAATTGGAGCCACGATGTTGATAATTTCATCGTTAAATAAAATGCCTTCCACCATTGAATTTGGTTTGAAAAATTTAGCTTGAGTGCCAAGTTTATTTTCATTAAAACTAAATCGCTTGGAAGGGTCTTTTTCTTCGCAGAAAAAATATTCACCTTTGTTTGAATATAAAAATTTAATATTCTTTTTAATTAATTCAGCTTCCTCAAACATATCGCCTTGCTGAAAGTTTTTTTCTTGGAATCTTCCATCAACCAAATTTTTAATTTTGGTTTGAATGACTGGTCGGCGTTGCGCCATTTTAACCAACAAAGAATCCATTACCATCCAAGGTTGGTTTTCAAAAATAAATTGTGTGCCCTTTTTTAAGTCAGTATGAGATAACATGTGTGTGAATTTGAAATTTGAAATTCGAAATTTGAATTCAATAAAAAAATGTTTAAATACTTTAATTTGAAAACACGACGTCGTGTTTTGATTATTTCAAATTTATTATTTTCGCTTTGATTTCAAATTGTAAATTTCAAATTGTAAATTAATCAATTGTTTTCCATTCAATTTTACTTTCTTTATCCGCAAAGAGTAGCCATTCGCCAGCTTTTGAAATAACATACCACTTTTTCTTGGCCTCGCTATAAATCATCGGGTCGCCATTATAAAATGGTTTTTTTATAATTTCTTTGGCTTTAAGCGAATCAATTTCTAGCCATTTTTTAAAGACGGTTTCAATGGCATAATCTAATTTTCGCGAATTGGCCCAAACGGCAACTTTATCAATGGCTTCTTTGGCTTTTTCAATGGTGCCGGCCAACTCCAGTAATTGTTTGGCGGGTTTGGTAAATCGCGAATAGATTATCTTTCTTTTTTTAGCATTTTCTTTCAATTCTTGCAAGCCCAAACCCTTAGACTCAAAAAAGTGGGTGATTACCTGCTTTATGCCTGTTTCTTGCTTTAAATCTTCATAC
>CAYHFP010000037.1:0-7544 GCA_964355995.1 uncultured Candidatus Saccharibacteria bacterium
ATCTCATTACACATTTTTTTTACTGATGGACGAACTTTCATATTAGAATTCAGAAAATAGAAAATAGAAAATAGAATGTGAGTGAACGTCTCTCGTATTCTATTTTCTATTTTCTAGATTCTACTTTCTCGTTTTTATTTTAATCTATAAACGATCCTGCCCTTTGTATTATCATAGACACTCATCTCCAAAGTTACCTTATCTCCTGGAAGAATTTTAATTCTATTAAGTCTCATCTTCCCAGATAAAAATCCAGTAATCTCTCTACCATCCTCCAATGATACCTTAAAAAAGGCATTTGGTAAAGCCTCTATGACCCGACCTTCTACCTTAAGGATGTTTTTAGCAGAATCGCCAGGATTTACCGGCGGATTTTGCGGAGTGTTTATGTTGTCTTGTGGCTCCATATAATAGTAGTATGTTATCAAAATAACCTCAAAAGGTCAACCCTTGGCCCTAAATGATGCGTAAGTAGAGCCATTACCATTAACAACTTTGAAGTGTTTATTCAAAATTAAGCTCTATTTTTATCCTATTTTTGTTTTTAGGAGATTGAGAAACCCAGAATGGCCAAAGCTTGGTTTTTACATCAGAAACATTATTATCATACAATCGACTAATGGTTTCTTTAATCTGATCAGCTGATTTTAGTGAAACAAAATCCATTAAAGAATTTGTTGCCACATCTTGATAAACCTTTGCTGAAAAATCTAAACCTAAAGCCACACTCCCCTCTCCGATATTCACTGCTTTGGGAACATAACTAAAAGTTACACTTTTTTCTAAAATAGTTTTTTCCTGTGCTAACTTAGAATAAATATAATCTTTAGAGAATTTTTCTAAATCTTGTTTTTTAAACACCAAGGCAGAAATTTTTACCTTTACGCTTTCGTTAAATTTTTCTGCAATAGCGTCCGCTTTTACATCGGTGGAGGCGCTAATAATATTTCTTACGATAGCATTATCTAAAAGCACATCATCTGAAGTAAGATTATTTTTGAGCGAATTTTCTATAGTATCAAATAATTTTTTAGTTAATGTTTCCTTGGCCTGTGCAATGTCATCTTTTGAAACCTTTTTAACTTGCCCAGTATATCCACCCGCCATCACATCACTTGATTCTGCCCAAATAGTATAATAATAAGCCGTTCCCGATAATTTAGGAACAGAAAATTTAGATGCTTTAATATTATAGTCCGCGCCAACCTGTTCGGCTTGCGCTTTTACATCGATGAAACCAGCCGCCAATTTACCCTTTTCGTATTTAGCAGCGGGGATAGTCACCTTTTCAAGAGTTACAAAATATTTACCAGAATCAGATAAAAAGTGAGTTCCGGTTTTTAAGGCAAAAGTGGTCGCAGGACTTATTTTATTAAAAATTCTAATTGTCCCCGAAGCTTTGCCATCATTAGATGCAATTGAGGTTGCTAAAAATTCTTGTGCATCTTCTTCTTCAATTTCTATATATTGTGCAGGAATTATTTTTTTATCAACATCAATACTTTTGATTGATTTATCCGCAGTTATATTTTCTTGAAAACTTAGCGTTTCAGTGGAAGGCCAAATTTGAATATTTGCCTTGGGCAAAGCGTTATACAAATAAATTCCCAACAAACATAAAATAATAACTCCGCCAATAGATAATTCTTTTATTGGTAATTTTCTTTTCGAAGATTCTCGAGGCGCTGGCATCACTGAGTCAATCATTGGCTGAGGAATAGGCGCACTCGTTTTAACGATATTTACCAAAGGTTTTTTTCTTGGCTTTTTAACTTTTTCTTTACTCAAAATTTTCGCAGCCGTTTCTGCTTTAACCTTTGGTGGAACAATATCGTATATTTTTTTAGCCATAGCTTTTACTTTGTAAAAGAAATTCGAATATCGAATATCGAAATTCGAAACAATTTTTTAATTTTCTAAATTCGAATTTAGAATTTGTTTCGGATTTCGGATTTCGTGCTTCGGATTTTATTCTAACGTTGCTTTTATCCTTCTAACCCCCTGACTGGAAGCCTCTTCTTTTATAATTTTAAATTTCCCAAGTTCTAAAGTATTATTTACATGCGGACCTCCGCAAAACTCTTTACTTACCGCATTTCCATTTTTATCCTCAATAAAATAAACTGACACCGTATTCCCATATTTTACACCAAATTCCATTTCAGCGCCAATCTTTTGCGCTTCGTCAAGTGGCATTTCTTTTTTAATCACGTCCAATCCCTGAGAGATTTTTTCATTGACCAGCGCTTCAATTTTTTGCAATTCTTCTGGTGTTAGTTTGCGGTCAAAGGAAAAATCAATTCGTAATCTTTCTTGATTGATGTTGCTACCCCGCTGCTTAACCTCTTTACCAAATAATTCCTGCAAAGAAGCCAAAAGCAAATGATGCGCAGTGTGTAATTTGATAGTCGCCGGCTCATGGTCAGCCAATCCCCCTTTAAACATTCCAGCCGATGCGGTGCGCGAAAGTTCTTGATGTTTTTTTAGTAATTCGTTAAATGCTTCTTGATTGAAATTTTTTATTTTGTCTCGCAAAATATCTACGGGCAAACCAAAAGTTTCATACAAAGCAAAAATTTCTTTGGCTTCCATATTTTCTTTTAAGTGTTTCAAGCCTTCGCCCAAAGACAAAGAGAAAGCACTAGCTTCTTTATTAAAAACTTCCGTAATATTTTTTAAATCCAAATTTGAATAAAGAGTTTGATATTTTTCAACTATATTTTCAAATAAAATTTTGAAATCGAGATTCCAAATTAAAATTCTCCTAATTAATCTTCGCAAAATATATCCCTGATTTTTGTTGGATGGTAAAATACTATCGGAAATCAAAAAAGCAATCGAACGAACATGATCAGCCACGATTCGATCTTCTTTAGTTTTTGAATTATTAAATAAATCGGTTTCGAAAACCGTTGATACGCCTTGCGAAACCATCGCCAATCTCTCCAATCCCATTCCAGTATCAATTCCCTTAATTTCCAGCGGTGATAATTTAGCCTTACCGGCCAACAATTGTTCGCGAGACCCATCACAAAAAAATTCATTAAACACAATATTCCAAATTTCTACATCCTGACCTTCTGAATTTTTACAATAAATTTCGGTTGTT
This sequence comes from uncultured Candidatus Saccharibacteria bacterium, assembly GCA_964355995.1. Classification (GTDB taxonomy): domain Bacteria; phylum Patescibacteriota; class Minisyncoccia; order Minisyncoccales; family Staskawiczbacteraceae; genus VGLO01. Next base: position 3,110 of record CAYHFP010000037.1, read on the forward strand.
GGACCACAGGGACCATCATTGCCAGTTGGACCCCAAAAGACATCTTCCATCCCCTCTTCGCGAACATCCAAAATTCCAAGTGATTGCCAGATTTCTTTTGATTCATTGTCTTTTGGTACTACATCTGACCCCTTAAAAATAGTCACATAAGAAATTTCTAGCCCAACTACTTTGGTAATAAATTCATGAGCATAAGCGATTGCTTCTTTCTTCCAATATCCACCAAATGAAAAATTGCCCAACATTTCAAAAAAAGTTAAATGTCTTTCATCACCCACTTCTTCAATATCAGAAGTACGGATACACTTCTGACAAGAAACTGTATTTAAAGACCTAAAATCAGTCATGGCACTAAGACTACCGGTGTAATACGGCTTAAATTGTTGCATTCCGGCAGTGGTAAAAAGCACTGACGGGTCAGTTGGCAAAAGCGAAGAACTGGGCACAATTTTATGCCCACGCTTTTCAAAAAATTCCAAAAACTTTTGACGTAATTCTAAAGAATTCATAATAGATAATTATATCGCAAAAAATCAAAAATGCAAAACTCAAAATTTGCAAACCCAAATCATATAACTCAAAAAAAATCGGCCAATTTTACCACACTTTAAATTTGTGGAAATTGATACGATCGTATCAATTTCCACCAATTATCAAACCCCGAAATTTTTTCTCAAATAAACATCGTCATCCAAATATTCAAAAACTCCATAGCGGACATATTTTCTAATTTGATAATATTCAATAATAAAATCTATTTCATCTTCACAATCATAGGGAAACGCAAATAAACTTTTCTGAAATTCATAAAAACCCAGCTCGCGCAATTTTTTTCTTAATGCGTCCCTGCCCCAACGATATTTTTCTGGCACATCAAAAAATACCACTCGCCATTTTTTATCCCAAATCCCCCGCTTTAATTTCATCTCATTGAATTGATAAGTCAACGCTTTTACTTTTCCCTTACTAGATAGAACAAAAGTAAAACTTCCATCAGAATTTTTCACCTCCTTAATAAGCTTAGATTCATAGAGATTTTTGATCTCTAAACCTAATTTACTCTTATTAATCTTCTGCCATTCAATTCCCAATGATTTATAAATTCTATAATGCTGTAGCGAACTTCGAGAAAAACTTAAAGCAGCCCCAGCCATCAAAAGAAGAATTATTTTTTGCTTTGTTGGATTATCCATTATCTGTCATTTTTAAATTTGTGGAAATTGATACGATCGTAGTAATTTCCACAAATTACAAAAAAGTAGCCTGTTAGGCTACTCTGCTGATTTTACTATCTTGATGAATTCTTCTGCTTTTAGTGATGCTCCACCAACCAGTAAGCCATTTACTCCCCCATCTTTTAGATAATCACCAGAGTTTTCGCTCTTCACACTTCCGCCATACAAAACTGCCAAAACTTCTGAGGCATTTTGGCTATATAATTTTTCAATAATTTTTTTAATAGAAGCAACGGCATCTTGGGTTTCTTCAATACCGCAATTTTTTCCCGTGCCAATCGCCCAAACGGGCTCATAGGCCACCGTGATATTTCCTAAATCTTTTTCTGAAATTCCTTGTAAGCCTTCTGTAATTTGCGACACCAAAACTTCTTCTTTATTTTCTCCCTCGTTTTCACCAACACAAAAAATAACTTTTAGACCCACTGATAAACTGGATTTTATTTTTTGATTAATTAATTCATTAGTTTCTCCAAAATATTTTCGGCGCTCTGAGTGACCCAAAATTACATAATCCACTTTTGAATTTTTCAGCATTAGTGGCGAAATTTCTCCAGTGAATGCCCCACTTTCTTTGTGAAAAACATTTTGTGCGCCAAATAAAATCTGCGCTTCATTTTTGTGAGAAAAATCTGTTAACCAAGTAAAAGGCGGACAAATTACGACTTCGGTATTATTTAAATCTTTTATGCCTTCTAAAATATTTTTAATCAAATCCTCAGCTTCTTGGTAGGTTTGAGGATTCATCTTCCAATTTGCTACAATAATATTTTTCATAAATTTATTATCTCTATTATATCAAAAATTTATATAAAAAAAAGCCTCATCTGCTGTTACAGACAAGGCACAGCCCAGGGCGAGGCGGAATTCAGACGGATTGAGTTTCGGGCTTTTTTCTAGTGGTCAACATTTGACCATCAACAATACGGAATTCATCGCTACGTTCAAGCCTCATCTCAACCGGAATTACGACAAAAATTAAATCTACACCAAAGTCTCCCTGATGACGAAGGATGTAGGTCGCGTCATCTCCAAAACATCCAATCTTATAAAGCACGATCCATGTTGTCTCTTTTTCCAATTTCCTCCAGTGAATCGGCCGGCCGTTCGGCTGAGCGCATTTCCAAATCAAGAAAAAATTGAAAACAATCGCGATAAATCCGACGATGTAACCTAACATCTTTTTCTCCTCCCACACTAGGCAGTGGGCGCCAAAATTGAGTTTTCAAGTTGCAACTTCACAACTTGATTATATAGTAAAATTAAATTTCTGTCAACACTCTCGCCCCGTCTTTAGTAATTTCAATGGTGTGTTCAAAGTGTGCCGAAAGTTTATTATCTTTAGTGGCAAAGCCGTAACCATCTTTGGCTTTTTTTAATTGCCAACTTCCTATGGTTGCCATTGGTTCAATACAAATAACCATTCCCTCTTTTAATTCGGTGCCTTTGTGGCGTTGACCATAATTAGGCACTTGCGGGTCTTCGTGGACTTCTTTACCAATCCCATGCCCGCACAAATCGCGCACCACTCCAAAACCCTGATCTTCAATATATCTTTGGATGGTGTGCCCCACATCGCCTGTGGTGACTCCGGCGCGCGCTTTTTTAATTCCCAATTTCAGTGCTTTTTTAGTAACTGCCAAAAGTCTTTTTGCTTCAAAAGAAACTTCGCCGATGGCAACCGTTGTCGCCATATCGGTATTATAGCCTTTATATAAAACGCCTAAATCCAAACCAACCAAATCGCCACTTTTTAAAACATAATTTGAAGGAAAACCGTGCACAATTACTTCGTTTACTGAAGCGCACAAAGAATAAGGAAAGCCCTCATAACCCTTAAAGGCTGGTTTGGCGCCATGCTTTAAAATAAGAGCCTCGGCGGCCCTGTCTAGCTGTAAGGTGGTAATTCCGGGCTGTGCCATTTTGGCAATTTCTGCCAAAACCGTGGCCAGAATTTTGCCACCTTCACGCATAATTTGAATTTCCTCTTTGGTTTTTATACTAATCATTTTTTCTCATTCTCATATTCTGCAGAATATGAGAATGACATTATAGGAGAAATACTTATTTTATTTATTTAAAATTTGTAAAATATTTTCAAACACTTCGGCGATGGATTTTTCGCCATGCACTCGAGTTAAACTAATCCCCTCTTTTTCTACAAATTCCACTACGGGAAAAGTTTGTTCTTGGTAAATTACCAAACGGTTTTTAATAGTGTCTGGGTCATCAAGTCCTTTTCTTTTTACTAACTTTGACCCATCTAGTGGACATAAAGTTAATTTTTCGGTTTCCTCTGAAAACATAATGGAGTGACGCATCAGTTCGCAAATTCGGCGATGCGAATTACGAAACATCGTTGTTTCCGCCGAAATTTCTAATAAAATAAAATGGATATTTTCTTTTCCGTAAAGCTCTACAAATAAAGGAATTTCTTTTTGGGCTTCATATAAAGTTCTTGGCGAACCAGAAAAAATAATCGATTTTTCATCCCGAGCCAATTCTTTAATTTTTTCAGTCATCAAAAAAACCACAAGTGATGGACTAGCTAACTCGCCTGCTTCCCATTTGGCGATTTCATCGGAAACTTTAAAATCTGCGCCATCAATGGTAAAGACTTTTTCTGGAGATTCGGTTTTAAAACAAGTTTCAAGAACTTTGCTTGATTCAAAATGATAATATCCCAATTTTTCAGCCAAAAGTTCGGCCTGTGCACCTTTGCCAGCCCCCGGTTGCCCAAATAAACAAAGAATCTGCTTTTTCATTTTTTTTCGTCGTCATTGCGAGCCATGGCGAAGCAATCTTGTAATATTTTAGATTGCTTCGGTGCGCCTCGCAATGACGAATTGATTTATTCTATCAAAATTAGCGAGGCAGTAAAAGACTTGACAGATACTTTGAATGAGCGTAAAGTCTAATTGTATTGCCCACAAGAATTAGTTCTTTTTACTGGAGAAAATCGTGCTAGCTTTTAAAATCTTAAATGCGAGAGGAAATGGAAACAATGGAACCATCGTCATCAAAACTATCCTAAGGAGTGAGTATTTTAAACTCACTAGTTGCGCTGGGTTTTTGATGCTTTCGAGGTCACACAACGCCGGGGTGGGGTGGGAAGAAGGAAGGGAAATATCGAAAGAAGATTTCACCCACTTGGTGAGTGATGACTTAAAGTGGGATTCGTTTTGCATTGCGTGGGAATC
>CAYHFP010000038.1:0-7431 GCA_964355995.1 uncultured Candidatus Saccharibacteria bacterium
AGTTATTGGGCTTGATGAGAGAAGAAAGAAAAAACTCTCGGACTTTTGCAATGTTTTGCCAGAAGATATTAATTCTGCGCCCGATGTTACCTCAATTTATGAGGTGCCAATTAATTTTGAAAAAGATAATTTAGGAAACAGAATTTTAAAAAAGTTGGGGTACAAAGCACGTCCCAGTGATTTAAAAGAATGGGAGCATTTAGTAAAAACGATTAACAATTCTTTAGAACCCATTGAAATTGGAATTGTCGGAAAATATTTTGAAAGCGGAAAGTTCACTTTAGCCGATTCTTACATATCGGTTATCGAGGCCGTAAAACACGCTTGTTTTTCTCAAAACCGTAAGCCAAAAATAACTTGGGTTTCTGCTGAAGAATTCGAAAAAAATCCAGAATCACTTAAAGATTTGAAAAAATTTGCTGGCATTGTTATCCCGGGCGGTTTTGGAAATAGGGGCATAGAAGGTAAAATAAAAACTATTGAATATTGCAGAAAAAATAATATTCCGATGCTGGGCTTATGTCTTGGAATGCAATTGTCAGTCATAGAATTTGCCAGAAATGTTTGTGGTTTAAAAGATGCCACGTCTGCTGAATTTAATAAAAAATCCAAAAACATCTTAATTGATGTGATGGACGAGCAAAAGGTTTTAATTAAAGAGAAAAAATATGGTGGAACTATGCGTTTGGGATCATATGATTGCCAACTAAAACCTAAAACCGTAAGTAGTAAAGCTTATGGCACTCAAGATATTGCCGAGCGTCATCGCCATCGCTATGAATTAAATAATGCCTACCGAGAAATATTAGAAAAAAATGGTATGGTTATGGCGGGCGTAAATATCCAAAAAGATTTGGTAGAAATTATTGAATTACCAAACCATCCATTTTTTGTCGCGACACAATTTCATCCAGAATTTAAATCACGCCCCCTAAATCCACATCCATTATTTAGAGAATTTGTTAAAGCATCAATTCGTGACGCCGGCGCCGGAAAATAAAAACGCCCACCAATAAGTGAGCGTTTTTGTATTTTATCTTTTAGAATTATTTAGTCGCTTCAACTTTTGTTTTAGCGGAAGCCTTAGGAGAAACTATGGTATCAACATTAACCACTTTTGCAATTCGTTGCGAGTCGTTAAATGATTTCTTTAATTTGGTTGCAAAGCGAACAATACCATCTTTCATAGCATAAATCGTATCGTCTGAGCCGAGTTTTACATTTTTCCCAGGCATATATCGTGTGCCTCGTTGCCTAATGATAATCATCCCAATTTTCACTGGCTGGCCGGCATAAACTTTAACGCCAAGCCTTTGTGCGGCAGAATCTCTGCCTAGTCTGGATGAACCTGATGATTTACTTGTTGACATGACAATTTGAAAAATTGTCACCGAGTACAAAATGCGAAGCATTTCTGTGCTTGGTAACAGATATTTTAGAATTAAGTAATATATATGAATATAGCAAAAATACTAGAATTTGTCAAAACCCATCTTAATACTATTATATTAACGGCCATAGTGATGCTTTTTGTATTGTTTTCTTTCGCTAGCGGTTATATAATAGCCAAGTATCAAGATCGTGCTCCAATAGAAATTAATCAAAGCAAATAATCATGCAAAATGTTCCAAAACATATCGTGTTATTTCCCGATGGCAATCGACGTTGGGCGAAAGATCATGGCATCAGTATTTCGGAAGGTTATTTAAAAGGCAAAGATAAATTTAATGATTTTTTGCGTTGGTCTAAAAAACGAGGCGTTAAAGTCGTCACGGTTTTTGGGTTTTCTAGTGAAAATTGGAAACGCCCTCAAGATCAAGTAGATTTTTTAATGCAGGTTTTTGAAACTTATTTAGAAAAAGGGATTGAAGTTTTTAATCAAGAAGGGGTGCGAGTAAAAGTAATCGGACAAAAATATAAACTTTCTGATTCACTTAAAGCAGTTATTGAAAAAGTAGAAGAGGCAACTAAAAATAATATCGCCCTGCATTTAAATTTGGCAGTTAGTTATGGTGGGCGCTGGGATATTATTAATGCCGTTAAAGAATTAATTAAACAGGGGATTGATCCAGAATTACTGACTGAAGATATTTTTGCTTCTCATTTATCGACTGCGGGTTTGCCTGAGCCGGATTTAATTATTCGGGCGGGTGGAGAAATGCGTTTGTCTAATTTTGTGCTTTGGCAAGGAGCCTATTCAGAACTTTATTTTTCGGATAAACTTTGGCCAGATTTTTCTGAGCAAGATTTAGATTTGGCACTTAATGAATTTGATCAAAGAACTCGCCGATTCGGGAAATAAACATTTTAACGGCGGCCTGCGGCCGCCGTTTTATTATGCGACACAAGTATTGACAATGGGCAATAAATAAAGTATAAGTAATATCACAAAGGGAAAGTGTTTCCCCTTGAGAAAATCAATCAAAGTTGGAGTTTCGTCATGAAGGACCTCATTGCGCTTTGTTTAGTGGTGGTTGCCGGATTCGCCCTGATGATTGGTGCGATGTACTCCCAGGGATCGGCGACGGACACCAATACGCTTAGAGTTTTTGGCCAAGACGCCGAATTCACCTGCGAGTGGGTGAGTTCCGACAGCAAGGAAGCCGTGATACTGGTTGGTGATAATCGCCGGCTCATTAAAAACCAGCATCTTGAGGTTGGTAAGACATACCACCTCAAGAGCTACTACGTTCACAGATGGGCTAAGAAAAGTTATCTCGTTTCGAATTAGAGATTCCTTCTTGATCCGTAAAAATCAAACCCCGTCCACCAGCAAGGTGTGTCGGGGTTTTTATTTTTCATGGCTTTGTTTTATATTTTAATTGGATTAGAATAAAGATAGTTCCTATCACTAACAGGAGAATAAGGATGCTAAACAAAAAAACTTTACGCCTAATGGTTATTTTTTCTCTGATTCTGGCTTCGCACTCTGCAGTATATTTTTGCGGCTACTATTTTAAAGAAGCAAAAAACTGCGTCAAAGTAGTGTATCTTAAAGGGGCTGAGACCCAAAAATTCGGAGCAAGGGAAGATGGCCAAATCCATGTGGGGGTGGCAATCTTAAATGAACTGCTTTCTGATGATGAAGAAAAAAATCAGAAACTTGCAAAAACTTTTGTTGTCAAAAATAACTACGAATTAATTCACACGGAGAAAAATCTGCTCCCAGGCAACCAGGTGTTTGTTTTTAAACTTTTGCGAAATGAAAACAAATTAGCATCTCAATAATTTTCCTTATCCAAAAACCGCCCAGAGGAGCGGTTTTATTTTACGACAAAGATATTGACACTGAAACATTAAAATAGTATTATATTTTTAATCTATTGCCTACCTCACACCCCTCCAAAATCGGAGGAAGGGGACTGGTAAAGATAAGGAGTCGATCATGTCGGAAGTTCATAACTTTTTTGGATTGGTGTTGCTCACGGTGGTAATTACATCTCCCGTGTGGATACCATTGATTGGTATTAATTTGTTATTTTGGTGGAACGATTGGCGGACTGAAAAGAAGCATCGTAAGCCAATCGTTTGTGCGTGCAGGGTTGGCGATAGAGTTGGATTCGTGTCTCAGAAAGTTTTTTTGAAAGGATGCGTAAATTATTGGAAACCATATTTGGCAGGAGAAATATCTTATCCTGTAAGGCCCGAACCCAATATCGGTAGAATAGTATGTGGCCATTTTTACCCAGTGTTTGTTTTCAAATTTAATTCCGATGAGTGTCGCAGGATTATTCACTCTTGCTACGTCCAAACAGCAATCTTCTATGTGCCTGACGGTGTCGATAACGGCATCAGAAGTGGCACAATAGATGAGGCCATCGCCTATTTCCGTGGAGAGTTAAGGGTTTAACGCGGCTCAAAACTGCGAAAATCCTAAATAATCAAAAAGCCTCGGGCGTTCGTGCTCGAGGCCTCTTTTTTTATAAATTAGTTATTTTTAGCGAAAGTTTTTGCCATATCGGCCCATTTTGATTCTCGAGGTTTATTTTTGTATTGAGCAATAGATTTATGAATTTGAATTAAGGCGTTTAAATCGCTCTTTTTCCATGCTAAAATCTTTTTTCCTTTATTGGTGTAAATAATCGTGACAGCTTTTTGCCAAAGGTCAAAATCTTTTTTTTTATTTCCCGACAGCACATTTTTCTTAAAGTAGGGGATTATGCAGTCGGCAATGTCATCAATTTTCTGCACCGAAAGTCGTGCCTGATTTTTTGAAAGTGTAATCGCTCCGCATCCGATTTCTTTTTTTACCTTTTCTAAAATGTTTTTATTTTCAGTCGGTAACGTAATAATAAATTGAATTTTCCAGCGGTAGTAAGTGGGGGAGCCGGTGCGTTCGTGTCGAGTATCTTTTCTAAACTGCAAATCAAAACAGGCATCAGAATTAGCGATTTCCAAAACGCTGAATTTTTTTGATATTTCTTTTTTCATAGATTATTTTATAAAGTAATTCTACCAAATCTTTGATTATGCGACAATAGCCTTAAAATATAGTATAATCTTATGAAAGTAGAAATAAAAAATTATATCTTTTTTAAAGTAATCAATAATTATGCATACAGCATCTCAAAAAAATTTGAATGGGCTTATTAAAAGTTTTACATCCCTAAAAGAACCGTGGTTCACATCGAGGGGTTTTTTTATTCACATTATTTATATCTTTGCACTTTCTTCTATTTTTGCCTCGGGTATTGCGAAATGGGCACCCCCATTTATTCTTTGGAATACAATTCAGAGTAACATTATATTTTTTTGGATATTTTTTCTTACGCCAAGTTTATGTTACTCCGTTCTGTTTATTTTTTTCCGTTCCTGGTTGAATTTGGACTTTTCTAATCGAGTTAATATCGTACTTGCTTATAATACAAGCGCAATGCCGGTTTCTTATAATGATAATTATAATAATTTTATAGGAAACTTTAATAATACAATTAGTAAATATAATTTAGGAGATTTTTTAAAAGTTATAGTAAGACCTTCGGATATGCGTTTTCCTAATGATGAAATTGCAGAAAAGCATACTCACCGCAGCTCCTTAAAGGCTGCAACGGTTATAATTCATGGCAGTATTACAAAAAGAAAAAAACGTCACATAGTTAATACTAAGTTGTCCCATGAATTTTGGTATCCAGCCTACATTGCTGCTCCTAAAGCAAAAATTATATTTTATCAGATTCTTAAATGGGAATATACTGGAGAACCTCTTTTGAGGCAAATTACTACTGATATTGAATCGGATATCTTTAGTGAAGAAATATTATTTATGTCCTTATATATATTGGGATGCGATGCCTATTCTCTTTGGAAGACGAGAGAAAATAGTATGAATATAGATGAGCTGACCATAGACAGAATAGAAAGATTATTTAATGGGTCTAAACAAATATATGAATTAAGTGATACTGCTTCAAGGTCGAGGATGCAGCAAACTATAAATGCGATAGATAAAATCTTGCAGGATGTTTATCTTACTACTGCTATTAATTTAAATTACACTTCTCGTTGGTCGGTTGCTTCGATTTATTGTGAGAAAGTATTGACTATTGATCAGTACAATTATTTAGCTAATTGTGCAGCGGTGTGGTGTTGGGAAGAAATGGGGGATACATCTAAGGCAAAACTATTTAATCTTATGGCTACAAAAAGGCCACTCAAAGAAGCTCATTTACATATTTTAAATCAAGCATATTGGCATGTAAAAGAAGGAGATTATTTTTCGGCAATTAACCTTTACGACAGCATACCGGATTATACGGATATAAATATTATCAATGAGCAGTCGTGTTTGGATAGGATGTATAGAAGCACAAAGCTACCCGAATTTAGATTTATAGAAGGATATGAGGTTCTTAGGTGGAAATCAGACGGGGAAGAGGAAGGAAGAAAAATTTTGTTAGATTTCTTTGAATTAGCAAAACAATATCCTGAAAAATATAAAATATTAGTTGATAAGGCAAAAAGTCTGTTTTTGTAGAACAATATGTTCTGTCTATTGATTTTAGTAGTAAGGACGAGTTTTATTATGCGACAGGTAGAGAAGTGGGGAGTTAGCGCACGCCCGCGGACGCACGGTGAAATAAATAAAATTACGACTTTAAATTTCTATTTTTTAGTTCGTGGTAGGCTGTGGTATTGGCGATGGATATCGCGCAAGCGTTTATTGGTAACGTGCGTATAAATTTGAGTGGTGGCAATATTTTTGTGTCCTAAAAATTCTTGAATGCTTCGTAAATCAACGCCTTGAGTTAATAAATCGGTGGCATAGGAATGACGCAAAGTGTGGGGAGTAGTAAAGACTGGAACATTGGCCAAGAGCGCATATTTTTTAACAATTCTTTCAACTGATCGTGGAGTCAGACGCGTGCCGGTGCCGTCTTTATCGCGAAAATTTATAAACAAAGATTTTTCTTTTGAATTACGAAGTGATATATATTTTTTAATATGTTCTAAAGCTCTTTCTGAAAAATAAACGGTGCGTGGATTTCCGCCTTTGCCGATGATTCCCAGCTCCAAATCTTTTTTATCTTTAATGCTGGCAAATTGTTCCATATTTAAAGAGGTCAATTCGGCGATACGTAAACCCGTGGAAAAAAGGGCCTCTAAAATGGCGCGGTCCCTGATGCCTATGGCGTCTTTAGGCTCTGCGGAATTGAGAAGCTTTTCTATTTGTTCTATAGTGAGGAATTTGACGGTTTTTGCCCCTTTATCGGCCTTAGGAAGGGTTATTTTGTCTGGGGGTATAGAAAGTATGTCTTTGGCCACAAAGTAGCCTAAAAAGGCCCTTAAAGCGATTAAATAGTAGTTTTGGGTGCTCTTTTTGAGGTTTTGGTTATTCTTAGGGTTTATATAGCGAGAAAGGTATAATCTATAGTCCCAAATATGTTCAGAGGTAAGTTGGTGGGGAAGTAGGCCCTCTAAATTACGGGTTCGTAACCATCCAACAAATTTATTTAAATATTCCTGATAATTTTTTTGCGTGTTCACTCTCAAACCTTTCTGAACTTCACAAAAATCCAAAAAATCTGGAATATGCCTTGGGATTGGTTTGTTTGAATTTTCCATAGTTTTTCCTTATTAGTCGTCCTACCAAGATTCTTACGACATTCTTTTAAATGTTGTAAAATCTTGGCCTGGTAAAGCGATATTTAAGCGTAGCTTAAATGTCGCTTTACCTACATTTTGCGACGTTATATATCAATCATAATCCACGCCAAAGGACGTGTCAAATCGCACTCGCCTATTTTACTTCCGTCCCAAAAGTTTTAGAAAATTTCTGTGCGAAATATTTTTTTAAATTCTCCCAGATATTTTGCAACAAATTATTTTTTTGTTTTATGACCTCTTCCTTGACCCTCTCTCCCCCATTTTGGACCTCCTTGGCAATATAAGGGTTTGTTTTGGCTTTTAACCAATCACCCGCTTTTTGGCTAT
>CAYHFP010000039.1:0-7278 GCA_964355995.1 uncultured Candidatus Saccharibacteria bacterium
GAGCCACCACCGTTTTCTTTAGAAAGTTTAGCAGCCCTTTCTAAAAGTCTTGAATGTAAATAAAACACATCTCCCGGATAAGCTTCTCTTCCTGGTGGTCTTCGCAATAGCAAAGAAATTTGTCGATAAGCCCAAGCATGTTTTGATAAATCGTCGTAAATAATTAACGCATCTTGTCCTTTATCACGAAAATATTCACCAATAGCGCATCCAGCAAAAGGCGCCAAATACCAAGATGATGCTGGACTAGAAGCGCTAGCGGAAACCACAATAGTATAACTTAAGGCGTTGTTTTGTTTTAACGTTTCTACAATTTTAGCAACTTTTGATTCTTTTTGACCAATCGCCACATAAATACACACCACGGGCTTCTTGCTACTAGCTTCTGGCTTATGGCTATTTTTGCTAGCGGCTAGATGCGAGTTGCCAGTTGCCGTTTCTTTGCCTTGATTAATAATCATATCCAGTGCAATAGCCGTTTTTCCGGTTTGTCGGTCGCCAATAATTAATTCTCGCTGGCCTCTGCCAATAGGAATCATCGAATCAATGGCCTTAATTCCCGTGTGCATTGGCTGATTAACAGACTCTCGCGCTAAAACATTAGGCGCATTATTTTCTAAAAAGTTGTATTGCGGCTTACTTTTTTCGGCCTGCCCTGAGCCTGCCGAATGGGCAAAAATTACACCTTTGCCGTCTAAAGGATTTCCTGCAACATCCACCACTCTTCCTAAAAGCTCTTCTCCGACCGGAATAGATAATAATTGCTTGGTGCGCTTGACGGTTTGACCAGCTTTTACATTTTCAAAATTCCCCGACATTAAGGCTCCCACAAAGTCAGTTTCCAAATTCAAAGCCACGGCTTTGGTTTTTTGTGTACCAGATTCAATAACTAAAACTTCCTGACTTTGCACGTTAGTCAATCCAGATATTTTTATAATACCGTCGCCTACTTCTGTTACTACCCCCACTTCTTCCCAAGTGGCATCTTGCTTATATTCCTCTATCGTTTTTTTTATTTTTTCAATTATTTCTTGAGACATATTACTTTATAGCCTTATTAAACAATAAGTCTAATTTATTTTTTAATGATAAATCTAACTGCTTTTCTCCGTTAATGGTTATTTTCACGCCGGCCACCAAATCTGTATTTATTCTCTCTTCAACGATATCTCCTTTTTTAATATAGCTATCAAAACTTTCTAAATTTACTTCTCGCGCTGTTTCAAAAACAATTTTTTTATTACCGGTTTTTTTCAAAAGAAGATTTTCCGCCAACAAAATTATTTCTCCTATTTTTTTTACATCTTGATTTTTTTGCAGTAAATTCAAAAAATTAGTAATCAGTTTTTTTTCTGATATTTTTTTGTGTCCCATAGCATCAACCAATGCCTTAGCGTAATATACTGACTTATATTTACTCATTATTCTAAATAGATTTAACCTCCGCCACCGCTTTTTTAATCAAAGCTTCATCAATTTTTTTAGGGTCAAGTTCAACGGTTTTTACCACCGCTTTTTTAACCAGCCCTAACGCCTCAGCAAAAATACTATTTCTCATTTCCTCTTCTTGCCTTTGATGATTTAATTCAATTTGTGCCATTAATTCTTTTTGATGCTCTTCTGCCCTTTTCACTAAAGATTCTTCCAGTTTTTGCGCACGCAATTTAGCAGATTTTATTAATTCCAAAGATTCTGCATCTGCTTTTTGCAAATGCTTTTTAGCAATAGCATCAACTTCTTTTAATCTTATTTCTGCCTCCTCGGCTTTTTGCAATCCTTCACTAATTTTGTCTTGCCTGTCTTTAATCATCTTGCCCACGGGTTTGAAGGCAAATTTTTTCAGTAAAAACAAAATCAGCAAAAAATTAAACAAGTTTGCCAAAGCCACCTGCCAGTCAAATCCTATTTTTTGTAAAATTTCGTAAAGATTTACCATAATGTAAAAACTTATATGCTCTGAGTTAAATAATAAAGAATGCCACTAAAGCGTAAATCGCGGTTGATTCACACATCGCCACTCCGATAATCATTTTAGTAAACAAAGATTCTGAAATTTCTGGATTTCTTCCCATCGCCTCAAAAGCCTTAGCAATAATATAAGCTTCGGCTGGCGCTGTTGGCATCATTGAAAGAATGATAAGCCCTTTAGTTAATAACCTCATTGATTCTGCATCCATATTACTTCTGCGACACTAATTACTAATCGCACACTAATTTACCAATAGCGACACTAATTACTAATCGCACGCTAATTTACTAATTCGTAAATTCGAGTGTCATTCGTAAATTGGAGTCGCTGGCTTAGGGTGTCATTCGTAAATTGGAGTCGCCTTAAATTATTTATTTTTATTGTTTGGGTTTTATTGATAACGAATAAAATACGGTAACTAACGCACTAAACACCACTGCCTGAACAATAGCGAACATCAAGCCCATAATCAACAAAAAAGAAGGTGCAACATAGGCCATTATACCAAAAACTACCGTAGTTAACACCATGCCGGCGAAAATATTACCAAAAAGCCTCAGTGATATAGAAATAACTCGCGCAATCTCACCAATAATATCCAAAAATCCAATAAAAAGATCCACTATTGAAAGAAGGCCTGTCATAAAACCCTGTCGAAAACCCAAATACACTTCTTTAATTTTAATGAATCTACCAATATAACCAAAAATACCATAATCTTTTATACTCATAACTTGAATAACTAAAAGCGAAGCCACTGCTAAAGCAAAGGTTACACTAAAGTCCGATGTCGGAGCACGAAAAATCACCTTCCCCCCAAAGGTAATGTTAGGTATCCCGGGGAGGCTACCAATTAAATTGGAAAACGAAATAAAAAGTAATAGCGAACCAATAAATGGCAAAATAAGATTTGTCTCGGTTTTGCTTTTAGTAATTTGAAAAATAAGTTTCTCAATTGCCTCATAAATCATCTCGATGACTACTTGGACTTTGCCGGGCTTTAATGTAAAGGTTCTGATAAAAAAATAACAGATTCCAACAAATAATAAAAATATTAAAAAAGTGGTGATAGTTGAATTATTTATCTTAAAGCCAGCCACCGTAAAAATAGTTTCTGAAGATATTGAATCTATGGGGCGGACTATCTGTAAAAAGTTCATTTATTTTCTTCTTTAATATCTTGGTTAATCTTTTTTAAACCCTTATTTAACTTTATATATTCTCGCGCCACCATAGCCCAAGATAAAATAAAGGTAAATATTAAAATAGATAATGTTATTTTCCGACCTGTCTGATATATGGCATCTAGCTTAAGACCGATAAAAGCCCCCAAAAATGCAGGAATGGCAAAAATAAAAATTATCTGGAGCCCCAGCCAAAACACTTTCGTCGTATATTTTTCTCTTTGAGTTTTTAAATCGTCCATAATGTATTTTTTCCGCCAGATGCGGATCCGCCTCTGGCGGAAAAATCCTGAATAAAAAAAGACTAAATTAATGTTTTAGCCTACCATCCTCGATATAAATTATCAACTACAACTTTTATCTTAGAATTAATAGGAAGTATATTTTTTAAAGATATGCTAGATTGTTTCCAATTTCTGTTTTACCCTTTGGACAATAGCATCAATATGCACGTCAGACTTTACGATATAATCTATATTGCTAGATATTTCCAAGGCTCGCTGAATATGCCCAGGGTCATTCATATTAGTTAAAAAAATCATCTTAGACATAATTCCATTGTCTTTTATCTTTTTTGCCATAGAAATGCCGTCCATTTTTGGCAAAGTAATATCCATAAGTAGTAAATCTGGATTTTCTTTTTGCGCCATCAAAAACCCCTCTTCTCCATCTAGTGCGTAAGAAACAAGTAAACCCTGATTTTCAAAATTCATACGCAAAAGCCACAAAAAATCCTTATCATCTTCAACAATTAACACTTTTTTTAACATGTTATCCATTACAAAATATTTTTAATTTAACACTAAAGTCACAGGCTAATAAAGTTCTTTTTCCAATAATTCCACCAGCTCAGTTGGAGCAATACCGGACTTCATAATAAATTTATCTGGCTTTATATCAGTTGGATTTTGTGATTGAATATCCTGCTCTTTATTATTTGAAAATATAAACACCTTCATACCTTTGGTTTTTTCATTTCCTCGTATTTCTTTAAGAATATCCATGCCGTTCATATCTGGCAAAATCAAATCCAACAAAATAACATCTGGCGGTAATTCTTGACCCAAAGCCACCTCTTTAATAATTTTAATAGCTTCCTGCCCTAAGCTTACAAACGTCACATCCAACCGAGATTTTTCCATAACAATCTTATAAACATCTGTAATAGCAAGGTCGTCTTCCACAATAAGCACTTTCTTCTTCTTTTCTTCTGACATATTCTAACTTCTAGCTACTAGCTTCTGGCTTCTAGCTAGTTGCTAGTCGCCAGATACTAAATGCTAGATGATTTTTTAAACCCCAAATCACAAAATTCTTTCATGGTATTTCTTCTAAATTTTCAACCCAAATTTAGAAGAAAGGACTGAAATATTTTTAATGTGAATTTTGTGATTTGGGGTTTTTATTTGAATGGGTCTGAATAATTTTCTCCTGAAGCATTATTAAAAATAACTTCTCTTTTTTGCCACTCTCGCAAAACCGAATCGTATACATCTTTTCTGAATTTAATTGGAGCCATTACAGTATCCGGATATTCAATTCTAACCAAAAATACATATTTGTAAAATAAAAATGTACCGAACATCACACAAAACAAAATAGCAATCAAGATGCATAAAAATGCATGCTCTCCCAAATACCACAACGCGCCTCTAGCCTTTCGTTTGCATAGACTTAAAAAACCACGATAGTCATAACGGGAAATCATTTCTGTAAATTTACTCATCATTTTATTTATTCATAATTTCCACTAAAAATTCCGCATCGACTTTGCCACTAGGGCTAGACGGAGCATCTTGATTTTTTGAAACTTTCTTAATAGTCATACTATTAACCATAATTAAGTAATCTCCAAACTCCATTCTTTCTGAAAATTTTAAAATATTGACAAAATCTCCTGTAATATAAATTTGGAAAAAAACTGATGGCAAAACTCCATTAATTGAGCTTTTTTGCTCTGGTAACAGATTAATTTCAATACTTACTTCAGAATCTAAGGCAATTTTTTCTAAAAATCTTATAAAATCAATCGGGTTTTTGACATCCACAAAAACCCCTTCTATTTTTCGTAAATGAGGCTCATATTCTACATATTTTTTTTCAAAAGCATCTAATTCCTTTATTTCAGTTTCCACAAAAAGAGCTTTTGCATTGTCAGACAAAATTTTTCCTGAATTATTTTTAATGTCTTGCAAAAGTGGCCAGACCAAAAAACCTATCAAGCACAGTATGATAACAACGAATAAAGAGATGATTTGATAAATATTATTTTTGATTTCCATGCAATGTAATATTATTTTTTAGCAATATAAGATACTGTTTCAAAGGTAACATTAAAACTAATATTTTTATCTTTTACCCAACTTTCCGGCGGGAAATACACATTTTCTATTTTTTTATTTTCTTCAATATAATTTTTAAAAACTAACAAATTATCTCTTGTATTACTTGTTGCGGATAAGAAAATTTTAACTTTGCCAGGCTGATTAGTTTTACTTTTATCATCTCTGAAAATAACCATTTCTGCAAAATAAATGCCATTTGGCCTTGTAATACCTAAAACATCCTTAAAAACTTGGCTTATATATATCTCTTTTTTATAAAAATCATCAAGTCTCAACAAAGAAGCATTGTATTGTTTGATAGCATCTTTAGTTGAAACCGTCAGTGGCATTTGGTAATTTTTTTCAGCACTGTCTAAATCATATTTTTGATGCCTTATTTCTGATAAAATATGAAATTTAATTGAAAATAAAATAAGGATAAAACAAATCAGAAAAACCAAGGCAATATTTCCTAAAACAATAACCAGCCTCTTATTTTTTTGGGCTAACAACTCTGCCTTTTCAATTGGCGGTAAAAGATTAATCATAATATAGTATCATCGTTTAGTCCCTGGTCAGAGGCGCCTCTTAACGCCAAACCCAAGGCCGTTGTAAATGATAATGCTTTTTGAGGGGGAATAAGATTATTAGTAACATTTTTTTGTAAAAAAACATTAACAAATGGGCTACCAATTTCAACCGGAATTTTTAATTCTTTAAAAATAAATTCAGCAAATCCTTTTAAATTAACTCCCCCACCGCATAAAACAATTTTTTCTATTTTATCATCAGACGGAGAATGTTCTCGAAAAGCATGCCCCTGATAAAAACTAATATATTTTTTAACCTGCACAACCAAATCATTTAATATGGGTAAAATAACTTTTTTAATATCATATCTTTCATCCTTAGAGGGGTTTAAGCCATACTTTATTTTCAGCTCCTCGGCTTTATTAAAAGTAACTCCCAATTTTTCGGAAATAGTGTCGGTAAGCTGACTTGAAGAAATAGGAATTGAGGAAGTAAAACGTATAGAATTTTCAGAAAATATAATAAAACTGGTTTTGGTTTGGCCAAAATCAATGAAAATAGTTGAAGAATTTTTTTCATCTTTTTTAATCAGAGCCCTAACAATAGCTTGAGACTCAACTTCCAAAACACAGGGAATAATCCCCGCTTTTTTAAAACAAGAAACATAGGCATCAACAATTGGTTTTGGCATCACATTAACCAGTAAATCTAAGTGCCCATGATTATTAGCGTGCTGGTCAATAATCTGAAAATCCAAATAAACTTTATCAATAGTAAGGGGAATATAATTTTCGGCTTCATGGGGAACCGCAGACCTTAATTCCCCCAATTCCATTTTTGGCATTTGGATCAACTGGAAAAAAGATTTTTCTTCTGGCAAAGAAACAACGGCATACTTGGTATCAAGTTTTTCGCCTTTGACCGTATTACAAGCCATAGTAATAATTTTTGCTAAAGCATCTTGGTCTATAATAGCACCATCTTTAACAATACCTGGACTTATCGGCACATCATTAAAAGAAGCCAAGCTAAAACCGGAAGCTTTTTTCTTTAGCTTTATAATTTTAATAGATAAATCATTTATATCTATACCGAATATTTCTGGATTTAAATTTAAAAATTTAAACATGAAAATTTATGAAATTAATTTTCACCGAGTACTCAACGCATTGAGTGCTTGGTGCAACTTGTGAAAATTTTAACTTGTTAAAATTTTCACCGAGTACTCAACCCGCCGTGACTTACGAAATGGATACCTTAAATTTTAAAT
>CAYHFP010000040.1:0-6819 GCA_964355995.1 uncultured Candidatus Saccharibacteria bacterium
CAAAATGGTTTCTTTTACTTTTTCTAAAATATAAGAAATAGAAGAAATAGCATCGTCGTTGTCTGTAATTGTAAACTCCGCCAAAGTTGCGGCAATATTAGTATCAGCCACAGCAATAATTTTAATCCCCTTTCTTCGCGCTTCTTTAGCGCAAGTAATATCTTTTTTAAGGTCCAAAATCAAAACTGCGTCAGGTAATTTTGATAAATTCTTTACGCCCTCAAACTTTTTTCGTAAAATTTCAAGTTCTTTATCAAATAAGCTTCTTTCTTTTTTAGTATATTTTTCTAATCCGCCGGTGGCTTTTTTATTTTCCAATTCTTTAAAATATAAAACCCTTTTTGTAATTGTTTCAAAATTAGTAAAAGTTCCTCCAAGCCAGCGCTCAGTAACATAAGGCATATTGCATTCTTGAGCAGTAGCTTTTACTAAATTCTTAACTTGTATTTTAGTTCCTACAAAAAGAATGGTTTTGTTGTCAGCAACTAAACTAGAAATAAATTTTAAAGACCGCTCAAATTCTTTGACGGTTTTTTCTAGGTCTATTAAATGCACATTGCTTTTTACTCCAGCCACGAACGATTTCATTTTTGGATGAAGTCTGGAAACATTATGACCAAAAGCAAGGCCAGCTTTTGCCATCTCTTCTGCATTTAAATTTATTTTGATATCACTCATCGCTTCGCTTGGCGACACTAATTACTAATCGCACTCTAATTTACTAATTCGTTTTTCGTATTCGTAAATTCGGGTGTCATTCGTAAATTGGGATCGCTTTATTTTTTACGTTCTTTGGTTTTTTTAACTTTCTTTGGTGCCTCAGATTTTTTTGAAGCTCTGTCTTTAAATTTCTGCACTCTACCCAAAGTATCCAATGCCTTTTCTTTTTTAGTATAAAAAGGATGACACTCTGAACAAATTTCAGTTTCAATAAATTCCTTCGTTGAACCTACGGTAAAAGAATTGCCGCAAGAGCATTTAACTCCGGCTTTGGTAAAATAAGTTGGATGTATATCTGATTTCATAGCTTCTGTAATTTATATAATGTATATAATAATCGATATTTAAAATAATATCAAGTCTTCGCCCTAAAGTCAATAAAAAAAGCGAGAGGCAAGGGCCAGTCGCTATAAAGATTGAAATTCATTATTTTGCAATTTCTTCCTCAGTAATCCTAATAAGAATATGCAGTCCCCAAACAACACTGCAATCGCGCGGAAGATATTTATTTCCATATTTTTCTTGATCCCACCTGTCTCTAATGCGTTGGCGCGCCATTTCGTCGGATTCAACAGAGAACTCATCTACTAACCCACCCAGATATACCAGCTTATATTTTGTCGCCGTCATGGAATTTTCTCCCTTCAAAAAACTTGTCCGAAATTAAACAACCGCAACTTCTCTCGTTTTAACTTCTACCTCCACGAGACTAAAATTACTATACTCTTCTATCAACGCTGGCGATGTTAATCTCTTCAACGAAGATTGTTTTTCTGCTTTAAATGCTACAAAATAATTTCTGGCCCCTGTTTTATTCTTAATATGGCTAGGGATTCTATGATGGCATTCTTCTCTTTTTTGCCCACCATTTTTTGAAGAAAAAATATACCGTATCACATAATAAACCTCCACCCTCACCGTGCGTTTTCTTTTTGAAACCTTTTTTGATTTTTTCCCAAGCATTTGAGTCTCCTTTGACAAAGGACAAAAACATCTATCCAAAACGCAATTTCTATGATAAACTATTCTAATGGAAAATCAAGATTTCTCAAAATTTACTGCCGAAGATTGGAAAAACTACCGCGCACCAGAAGATGATGGCCAAGAAGATAATTCAGAGGCAAACACCAAAACCGGCAAACAATCCGTAATTATAGAAATGCGCTCTGGCGCTGGCGGAGATGAAGCCGGGCTTTTTGTGCGTGACTTATACAGGATGTATTCAAAATATGCCACCTCGCAAGGTTGGTCACAAAGAATACTAGATTCCAGTATGTCCGATGTTGGTGGCTATAAAGAAATGGTTTTTGAATTATCCGGAGCCGGCGCCTTTGATGCCATGCAATATGAAAGTGGTGTGCATCGGGTTCAGCGCATTCCTAAAACCGAAAAACAAGGACGCGTGCACACTTCTACCATTACCATTGCCGTTTTAGAAAAGCCAAAAAAAATGGATATCACTATTAATCCATCTGATTTACGAATTGATACTTATCGGTCTTCTGGCGCCGGCGGTCAACACGTTAACAAAACCGAGTCAGCCATTAGAATTACCCACAAACCATCCGGCATTGTGGTAACCAGTCAAAACGAAAGAAGCCAATTACAAAACAAAGAAGCCGCGATGATTATTTTAGGCGCCAGACTTTTGCAAGCACAACAAGAAGCCGATTCATCCAAATTAACCGAGGCACGGCGTGCACAAATTGGCTGGGCCAAACGTTCCGAAAAAACTCGCACCTATAATTTTCCGCAGAATAGAATCACTGATCATAGAATAGAAAAATCGTGGCACAATTTAGAAAACATTATTGAGGGAGATATGGAACCCATCTTTAAAGCCTTCAAAAAATGGGAGGAAGAAAGCGAGAAAATAGAAAATAGTAAATAGAAAATAGAATACTAAAAAATCCGCCAACAGGCGGATTTTTCGTCATTGCGAGGCACACCGAAGCAATCTTAGACTAAATAATGGGATTGCTTCGGTGTGCCTCGCAATGACGGTGGCTAAAAAATTACAAGAAAAAAGCCGGTGAGAATGCGAGCACATATATTTTTTAGAAAAATTCTTGCGAATCTCTCTCTATAATATATGTGAGACACTCTCACCGGCGGCCTATGTAAAAAATGACAGGAATACACTCGTCGCTGTGCACTTAGCGACTTATGCATTTAATGTTTCCGCTCCATAGCAGAAGATGATAATCCGAGCAAGCGCCCACACTATCACCCCATCGAGTTGGCTCAAACAAACCAACATCAAAATAGTACTCTATCGGGAAATACTCCCGATGGACCCTAATCAATGACTCCGCTCACATGAGCTAGTCAAATCATTGATTTAATTTTGACGCGACGCTTATTGAAGGAGGCGCACTCCCGCCAACTCCCTGCCACTTGAATGTGCTAACCTATACCTTCATTATAGCACCCATATAAATCCTGTCAAGCCCAACTCATGGTTTTAACTAAAACGGCGCCCCCGCGGGGCGCCGTTTGCTTTTTAAATTGGAGCAAGAAAAAAGCTCGCAACTCAAATGAGAAGCGAGCCTAAGAAAAAAATGACAGGGAGTTTGCGCGTTGTGGTGCGCACCACTACGCATACTTAATATTTTTGCTCGAAGCAAAAGATTGTATCCGGCCATTTTCTCCGGAATTTTACAACCATATCAAGTAGGTTTAAACAAAATACCAGAGCTCTGGCACGGCGTATGGTTAAGGAGTCGCCAAACCCTCCCACCAACTCCCCATCAATTCGAAAAGAACAAAGCTCTCTGAAGCGAAGCGAACCTCGCCTCAGAGTCCAGTCATTTAGCACTAGTTGCCTAGCACCCCGAAGGTCACTGAAAGCCCCTTCAGAATTATAACATAATTAGGCTAAAACGGAGGGAATTTATCGTTAGGACTTTCACCCATAATTCAAATAGAGGCTCCCCTCCTCGCGCTTACCGCTATCTGAATCGTTAGTACCAATCCCTTAAGACTAGTACACTAAAAGCTAGTATAGCATACCTATAAATCCTGTCAAGCCCAACTCATGATTTTAACTAAAACGGCGCCCCGCGGGGCGCCGTTTTTACAAATTTATAATAAAACAATTAAAAAAAGCCCGAGAAAGAATGATATCTTTCAAGGGCCATCTGACTATAATACTACCCTTCTACCCTTGTCGCTCGCGACGCGCCCGCTCGTCTTCGTTAGCGATCCTCGCCTCATGACTTGTTATCTCAGTGGAGATTTCGTAATAACGTGTCCACCAAGGCCCATTAAAATTTTCCTCATAGGGTGGAGGAGGCCCAAGCTCTTCTCTAGTCTGCCTCATCGCCGATCTTTCAATGGAATCACAGATATCTAGCCAGCTTCCAACATCCATTTTTTGTCCCTCTCTACTTTTAAAACGGCATTGGGGGAAAACCATAACACTATTATATCACTCCCTATGAATTATATCAAGCCCCCCGTAATGGTTCAATAGCTTGGAAGCACTTTTTTAAAAAACCCACGGTCCGCCGAAGGCGGACCGTGGGTTTTACACTTTCTAACTTGATAACTTTTAACTTTAAAACTTGATGAACTTCGCGCTAGCCCCCAATCGCCTTAATATCTGCCTCATATTGCGCAGCGAACTTCAAAACAGAATTAGCATAAGCTTTGCACTCATATCTGCCATAATTTCCTCCGCAATAATATTTGGCGGCGGCGACTGATTCGCTAGTTTTCGCTCCATTATCTTTAAGCAACAATCCCGATGCCAAAAATGCATCATTAATATTCCAAGGATTTGCTGATTTACCGGTAATATTAGTAACTTTTAAAGTATAGGTGCTCCAAGTAGAAGCAATAAATTGTGCCGGCCCCATCGCTCCACCCCAACCATAAGGTACGCCCGAAGAATATAACGGCACCCAGCAAGAAACAGGTGTTTTTACAGGGTCCATTCCCAAGCCAGTTGTTAAACTAACAAAAGTAGGAATAGTTTTTGGACTCATCACCCTTGATTTCGGTGCACCCTTCAAATTCGTTCCATTACCAGTTGTTAAATCTGTCACATAACATTGCCCAACATTTTTTCCAAGATTTGATTCTTGAGTCAATATCGCCAAAAGCATCGCGGGACGCACACCCGTTACGCTAGAAACATATTTAGCAATTTCCACTGCTTGACCAAAGGTCGGCGCATTGGAAACTCCGATGATATCAAAGATTCTCGCCTTAATCGAGGCCGCATTTTTATCAGCGGTTGCTTTTTCTTTTAATTGTTTTTGATACTGCGCTTCAGTTAATTTTAAATAACTATCCTGCTGTTTTTTATTTTGCTCATTTTCTTTTTTTTGTAAACTTTGAATTTGAATGGTTTTTTGTAATTGGCCTTTTTCATTTTCCTGTTTTTTTCGTTGCTCTTCTAAATATGATTTTAAATTCGTTGTGCTTTCTAACACATCTGAAATTTTGGAATTTAAACTTTCCAGATACGCAATATTACTAAAATAATCTGACAAATTTCCTTCAAATAAAATCAAAAAAGATGGCTTTTTATCCTCTTGAGACATGGCTCTTAAAATACCAATAATCTGGTCTTGAGAATCTTCAATATTTAATTCGGTTTTATTAATAGAAACCTGCGTATCATTTATCTGTAAATTTAAACCCTTAACCATTAAAGTCCCTTCTGAAATTTTTGACTCCAATCCGCTAATTTTTTTCTTCAGTGAACTAACTTGATTTTGTAAGGTGTCTTTTTGCGTTTTAGTTTTGGTTAAGTCTTGGGCAATTTGTGCACTCTGGTCATCATAGTAAGCCGCGCATTTTTCTAAAAGTGCGCGACAATCAGCTGAACTTAAATTTTGGCAACTTAAATCCGAGCTAGAAATTTGCTGACAAGTTTGAGCCATATCTTCCGCAGACACACAAAAGGGCAATGCTATGGAAAATATAAATAGTAATAATACTTTTTTAGGAAAAAACATGTTTTAATTTGAAATTTTAAATTTACAATTTGAAATCAATTCCTGCCTACCGGCAGGTAGGTGAAAAAAGTGAATTTGAAATGATTAAAACCCGTCACTAGGTTTTCAAATTTAACAATTTAATCATTTAATATTGATTTCAAATTTAAAATTTCAAATTGTAAATTGTGTATCTATTATCTCATTTTACAACAAAAAAACAACCCTCCTTCGCTAAAGCTTCAGAAGGCAGGCCCACGGAAAATTAAAAGGCGCGCCAGTGGGCGCGCCTTAAGAGTTATTCTTTTACTTCCTCTACCACATCATCCACCTTCTTTTCTTTTACTACCTTTTCAATGTTTTCTACGTCTTCTTTAATTTCTGTGGCTAGCTCTTCTTCAACTTTTTGCGGAGCTAATACCGAAGCCACAATTTCATCAGGATTTTTTGTAGTAGCTACATTAACAGGAAGTTTTAAGTCACTGACCAAAATATGGTCTTCAAAAGTAACCAATTTACTAATATCAACGATAATTTCTTGAGGCAAATTTTGTGGCAATGCCCGAACTTCAAGTTCTGACATATTTTTGTTTAACGTTCCACCCAACTCTTTCTCGGCTGGCGCCACTCCTTCAAAAACCAAAGGCACATTAACTTCAACTTCTTCTTTTAAGGATGCTTGGAAAAAATCAATGTGAATTATTTTATCAGAAACTGAATTTTGCTGAATTTCGTTAATTAAAACTGGGCGTTTTTCATTACCAATAACCAATTCAATTAATGAGCTTTCCCCGGCTTGTAAAAATACTTTTTTAAATTCTTTCTCATCTACCTCTAAAGATAAATTTTTTGCTCCAGGACCATAAACAACCGCAGGAATAAATCCCTGATTTTTAAGGTGTCTGGTTTTCTTGCCAAAAATTTCGCGAACTTTTGCTGATAATGTAATCATGGTGTTTGTATATATAGAAGATGTTACTCTATTTTATTTATTTTGTAAATAGTGCCTAGGCAATCTACAATTTACAATTCGAAATTTGAAATCAATATTGAATGTTTAAATTATTAAATTTGAAAACCCGACGGCACGTTTTAGTCATTTCAAATTCACTTTTTTTCACATACCTCTCGGTAGGCAGGAATTGATTTCAAA
>CAYHFP010000041.1:0-6577 GCA_964355995.1 uncultured Candidatus Saccharibacteria bacterium
CGATCTAAGAACCCAAGAATTATTATATGTTTTGCATAAATTATTAGACGCCAAAGAAATCCCAGCACTTCCGATTTTTGTTGATAGTCCGTTGTCTCAAAAAATTACCAGAGTTTTTAATACTTATACTAACGACTTTGATGAAGAATTTTGGAAAGATTTTGGCGAAAAAGGAGAAAAAGCTTTTTTGTTTGATGAGTTAACTATCACCGGTTCGGTTAAAGAATCGCAAAGCATTAATGATAAAGAAGGGCCGTTTATGGTGATTGCCGGATCGGGAATGTGCGAAGGTGGGCGCATTTTGCACCACTTAAAAAATAATATTGGCGATGCTAATAATGTTATTTTAATTACGGGATATCAGGCACAAAATACCTTGGGCAGAAAAATTGTTGAGGGGATTAGCCCAGTGAGAATTTTTGGACAGCCTTATAATCTAAAGGCAAAAGTGATTATTCTAAATGAACTTTCGGCGCACGCAGATCAAAAAGATTTACTGGAATATGTCCGGCATATTGAAGGTCTTAAAAATGTATTTTTAATTCACGGCGAAGAAAAAGAATCTTCGGTGTTTAAGGAACTGGTAAATAGGGAACTGCCAGAAATAAATGTTACTATCCCAACTCGCGGGGAACAATTTGAGGGGTGATTTAGAGTCCTTGACATCGGCGTAGGTATCGGCTAAGATGTAATTAATACATAGGCGGCCGAAAGGCCGTTTTAAAAAACTTAAAATATAGATATAATAATTATATGAACGTTATACAAAAATCGCAAAACTTTTTTAAAGAAGTTTACGTTGAATTAAGAAAAGTAAATTGGTTAACCAGAAAAGAAGTGGCAAGATACACTTTGATTGTTTTGGCGTTAACATTGGTAGTGGCGGCATTTTTAGGTGGCTTGGACTTTGGATTTTCTTCCTTGATTAAGAATTTTGTAGTAAAATAAGAGAAAATTCAACCGAGCACACTTACGAAGCAAAGCTGTGCTTGGATATTCAATTATTTTTTTCATGTATTATGTATATGTATTAAAAAAGAGAGACGGAGTGATATACATAGGATATACCAACGACTTGAAAAGGAGGTTAAGCGAGCATAGAGAAAAGCAGCCAGAGTTGATATATTATGAAGCATACAAAAATCAACTGGATGCCCAGGATAGAGAAAGGAAATTAAAGCAGAGAGGTCAAGCAGTAAAATTTTTAAAACAAAGAATTAAAAATAGTTTAAATGAATAGGAATAACCAAGCACTCAATGCGTTGAGTACTCGGTGAAAATTAATTTCATAAATTTTCATGGCTAAGCAATTATTAGAACAAGAAAAAAATTGGTACGTTATTCATACCTACTCAGGATATGAGGACGCTGTGGCAAAAAATCTTAAACAAAGAATTGAAAGTTTGGGCATGGAAAATAAGATTTTTAATGTCATTGTTCCGAAAGAAAAAAAGATTAAGATTAAAAACAATAAAAGAAAAACGGTTGAAGAAAAAATTTACCCTGGATATGTGCTTGTAGAAATGATTGTGGATGACGAATCTTGGTATGTGGTGAGAAACACGCCTCGGGTAACCGGATTTTTGGGGGCAGGAACCACACCAATCCCAGTTTCGCAAAAAGATATTGATGACCTAATGAAACGAATGGATGCCGCCCAGCCAGAAATGCAAATTGATGTTGAGCTTGGTGCTTCGGTGAAAATTACCGATGGACCATTTAAGGGATTTGAAGGAAAGGTTTCAGAAATTGACCAAACTCGTGGAAAGATTAAGGTTATGGTTAATATGTTTGGTAGAGATACATCGGTGGAATTGGATTCGCTTCAATTAAAGAAATTGCAATAGCAATTGCAACCGAGTACTCAAAGCGTTGAGTGCTTGGGTAATAAAATAATAATTATACATAGTAATATTGTGTACCAAGCACTCAATGCGTTGAGTACTCGGTGCCAATTTTATTGATATAAAATTGTCATGGCAAAAGAAATAAAGGCAGTGGTAAAAATTCAAATTCAGGCAGCCAAAGCAACTCCTGCGCCTCCGGTTGGACCAGCATTGGCTCAACACGGATTAAATATTGCCGAATTTTGTAAGGCATTTAACGATGCTACCAAAGATAAGGTGGGATTTGTGATTCCAGCTGAAGTGACTATTTTTAAAGACCGAAGTTATACTTTTAAATTAAAAACTCCTTTGGCATCTGAACTTTTAAAGAAGGCCGCGGGAATTGAAGCAGGATCTGGTGAACCAAATAAAAAAATGGTTGGCAAAGTGACCAAGGCACAATTAGAAGAAATTGCTAAAATCAAAATGCCAGATTTAAATACTACTGACATTGAGCAAGCGATGAAAGTTGTCGCTGGGACTGCAAAAAATATGGGGATTGAAATAAAAAACTAGGCTTAGCCTAGTTTTTTATTTCAATATAGAGGTCCCCATATTTTTTAAAAAGGGGGTCGGGGAAATTGGGTATTTCCCCGTGGAGGAAAACAGACCCGTGAGTGAAGCGAGCGGAGACGTTAGAAACCGTGGGTTTCTAAGGAGCGAAGCGACAAAAATTTCGGGGATTGAAATAAAATAGTGAGTAGTTGGTAGTGAGTAGTTTGTAGACCTAAAAAATCGCCCTTCGGCGATTTTTTGTTGACCCATTGACAAGAATTAATAAAGGGTGTATGATTAAAGTATAGGCCTAGATCTTTCAATTCGCCTCGATTTAGGGGCACGGCTTGTGGCGAGCCGAACAATTTTACTCTAAAAGGAGTTGCCATGGAACTGAAACTGATTTGGGATGGCTACGAGGGAACGTACGATGTTCGTCTGTCTGCGAGTCGCGAGGAACACTACACTGCTCCCTGGGGTTTGTTGGAGAACATCGTCAAGCGTCTCCGACACTTTCCCAGCTCCGACACGATGAACGTCAGCGCTGACCTCAATGAGAGTATCGTCCATTTCCACGGCTGGAAAGAGGACGAACAGCTGACTCTCGTGGAGTTCCTGCTCATCTCGGAAGAGACCTGCAAAACTTTGTACTCGGTGGATAC
Organism: uncultured Candidatus Saccharibacteria bacterium; assembly: GCA_964355995.1. Classification (GTDB taxonomy): domain Bacteria; phylum Patescibacteriota; class Minisyncoccia; order Minisyncoccales; family Staskawiczbacteraceae; genus VGLO01. The sequence continues at coordinate 3,044 of CAYHFP010000041.1, forward strand.
CATCCGCGAGTACAAGCAGAGCCACTTCCCATCAGGTAAGAAGGTGAGCGTGGCCGATTGCGGTGAGCGCTTTTCGTGGATGAAGGGTTGCATTTCCGAGGACGTGAAAGACATCACTCTGCACGAGGTGACTCTGGCAGAAGGACAGGAACTCGGTGGCGACTTCATCAACTATGAGCGTCGGCGCAACAAAGTGTTCTTCTGCAAGCTCTTCAACGGCAAGGGCGAGTGTCTGGGAGACGCCGATTCGGATTGTTGGGTGGCAAGGAGTACCGTTTCTGATGACCTTCCGTGGGAAGGGATTCTGAAACAGGTTGACTTCCTGCTGATGAGCGACACCCGCGGCATTTTCTTCTACGTCATCCATCGCAACAGTGCAATGGTGGCGTAAAGATGTCGGCGGTTGTTTAGTAAAGGGGTTTACCAGTTGTCTCTTACAACTGGTTTTTTCTTGCAAAAAAATTGCAACAAAAAATCCCCGAAAGGGGATTTTTTGGTTTAAGAGAATTAAGCGCGTGCTACGTTTTTTGCGCTTGGTCCTTTTGGACCTTCTTCAACGTCGAAGCTGACAACATCGCCAACTTTCAATTCGTCAAATGATACTCCGCTCAAATCGTTAGAGTGAAAGAAAAGATCCTTTTGTTCGCCTTCGCGAGAAATGAATCCAAATCCTTTCTCTGTAAGGTTTTTGATTGTACCTGTCATTGAATGAATTTACCCAGTTATACGGTTTCACCTAGGGTGAAATTATATATAGGGTGAATTTAATTTTATATAGTAGTCCCACAATTAAGTGGGGCTAAGCTTGCTCTAAAAAACCCGACCCATGGGATGATATTAGTCACCCCAGCCTCTTAATTAACAAGTAAGTCCATCTTAGCATGGATATAAAATCGTGTCAATAGCAAGGCATCACTTTTTAAATTTGTCAATTCTTCACCCCTACATTATAAGTTTGACATAGATAAAAATAAAAATTATTATTAAGCATCGTCTTCGCCTCTTGTTCTTTCAAATGGAGTATTCGGGTCATGGAAATTGTATGTCAGGTTGTTATTCTGATGCTTGGATTGACAAGTCAAACTCTTGTTACGCGCAAAGTTAAGTGGTGGATTGTGGTTTCTTTATGTAATCAGCCTTTTTGGTTTATAGTCACCTTAACACATCGGCAGTGGGGAATGTTTATTTTGTCGATAGTCTACACTTATCTTCTGTTTCGCGGCATTCCCATTTGGTTTAACAAGCCAACTGACCCTAATCTTGCCGAGGTAATCGGAGAAAGTGATATTCTCGCGGCAGTTTAAAAAACACTTAATCTTTAATTCGCATCCCAGTGCGAATTTTTTTTATTAATTCGTGCTTGTATTTTTCTGTTGTAATTAGTAAAATAGATGAATTAAATAATTTTAAATATGGAACAAGCAGAAGAAAAAGAAAAATATGTTCGCCCTACGTGGGATGAATATTTTTTAGGTCTATTAGAGCTAATAGGCAAAAGAGCAACCTGTGATCGAGGCAGAAGTGGTTCGGTAATTGTTAGTCCTAATAACACTATTTTATCTACGGGATATGTGGGTTCTCCTCCTGGTCAGCCCCATTGCGATGATGTGGGCCACTTAATGAAAACTATAACCCACGAAGATGGTCGCCAATCACAGCATTGCATGAGAACTCTGCATGCCGAAGAAAATGCTATTTTGCAGGCAGCTAAAGATGGAATTAAAATGGATGGTGCTACAATTTATTGTAAAATGATGGTTTGCTATAACTGTGCCATGAGGATAGTGCGAGTTGGTATCAAAAGAGTAGTTGCTAAGAAAAGATACCATGCCGATGGTGCTTCAATGGAATTATTTAAGAATGCTGGTGTCGAAGTCGTCATTATCGATAATTCGGTGCAGGAATATAAAAATCAGTAATATTTATTATCATGTCAAAAGACGATGAAAAAGTATTAGTAGTGCCGGCTGACATTATTTTCAAAAAAGGCAGATGGCAGGGATTAAAAAAAGATGATTTGGATTATTATCTAGATTTGATAAAAAGTAATTATTTATTTAAACGAAGAGGGGATGTGGAGGATGACCCATCGTTTCAGCAGATAATCCCTTATATTGTTTTTAACTGCAAAGATAAATTTTTTGTTTATAAATATCTTGGCGGTGCAGGAGAAAAAAGATTAATCGATACTTATCAGCTAGGAGTTGGTGGGCACATTAATCAAGTTGATGTTAACGGCAAGGATATTTTAGAAGAGGGGATGATGCGGGAATGGAATGAAGAGGTGGAATACCAAGGAAATTTTCTTGAAAAAAAACTCGTCGGAATATTAAACGATGATTCGCGTCCTGTTGAGTCGGTCCATATGGCCCTAGTATATCATTTTGTAGGTGATAGTCCTGAGATTTCGATTAAAGAGAAAGAAAAAATGCAGGGGGAGTTAATTGATTTAAAAGATGTTGAGGGGCACATCAAAGGAAATAACGGAGTTTGGGTACAAGTGGTTTACAATGATTATCTTAAAAATTTACCCACATAGTTTATGCCAAAAGGAAAATTTTTTGTTTTAGAAGGAATGGATGGATCGGGCAAAGCCACGCAAACTAAGTTGTTGGTGGAAGCTTTAAAAAACAAAGGATTTGAAGTTGTTAAGATTGATTTTCCGCAATATACTAAAGCGTCGGCAGGTTTGATTGAAAATTATTTAAAAGGGATGTATGGATCTTCAAAAGATGTGGGGCCTTACCGTGCATCCATTTTTTATGCCTGCGATAGATATGATTTAAGTTTTCAAATTAGGCAGTGGCTTTTGGAAGGTAAAATGGTTATTGCTGATAGATACATTGCTTCTAACGTGGGGCATCAGGGAGGGAAAATAATTACCAATAAAAAAGCTTGGAATACTTATATTGATTGGCTTCATGATTTAGAATATCATATTTTTAAAATTCCCAAACCAGATTATACTCTTATTTTAAAAATTTCTCCGGAGCTTTCGATGCAAAGTTCCAACAAGATAACCGATAAAGAAAAAATAAAAAAGCGCGAATCATATCTTGGAGATTCAAAAAAACAAGACATCCACGAAGCTGACAAAAAACATTTAGCCAATACATTAAAATCTTATTTGGCAATTTCAAAAAAATATCCGAAAGAATATAAAATAATAGAATGCGAGGAAAAAGGGAATTTTTTGCCACTAGAAGTGATTCACCAAAAAATAATTAAATTAATAGAAGAAAAAATTTAGATATGGTAAGGTTGTTATGTGTTGCTCATTAACAACTTTTCATCTTAAAGGAAAAAGCCATGAAACAATATCTTGATGCTTTGGCAAAAATTATGGAGGAGGGGACTGATAGACCAGATCGGACTGGTGTGGGTTCACGCGCGATTTTTGGTGTGCCTTTGCGATTTAAAATGGCGGATGGGTTTCCGGCAGTGACCACCAAAAAATTGGCTTTTGAAACTATGAAAGCCGAATTAATTTGGTTTTTATCAGGATCAAGTGATAATAAAAAACTCAATGAAATG
>CAYHFP010000042.1:0-6294 GCA_964355995.1 uncultured Candidatus Saccharibacteria bacterium
CGGGAGCGAATAGGTGGAGCTTTAGATAATAATACCTAAAAAATTGAAAAAAGGCAAACTTTAGGATAGAATAAACTAATTTGAAATTTACAATTTGAAATTTGAAATCAATCCGTGCGCCTGCGGGCGCACGGGCGAAAAGTTAAATTTCTAAATTTGAAAATACGACGTCAGTTTTAGTTATTTCAAATTCATCTATTAAAAATTGATTTCAAATTGTAAATTTCAAATTTCAAATTCACAAATGACTATTCCCAAAGAAATAAAATCTATTTTAAAAAACCTGCAAAGTGCCGGTTTTGAGGCTTATATTGTGGGCGGATGCGTCCGTGATTTTTTGCTAGACAAAGAGCCTAAAGACTGGGACATCACCACCAACGCTACGCCTGAAGAAATTCAAAAAATCTTCCCTGATAATTTCTATGAAAATAATTTTTTGACGGTGACGGTAAAAACTGGCTCTAAAAAAATCCCCGAAGCCCAAATTACCACTTACCGCTTAGAAACCAAATATTCCGATAAACGCCACCCAGATGAAGTAAAATATGCCCAAAAATTAGAAGACGACTTAAGTCGTCGTGATTTTACGATTAACTCTATTGCGATGGACACCGATAAAAAAATAGTGGATTTGTTTGGTGGGCAAGATGATTTGGCCTCAAAAATTATCAAAACCGTGGGCAATCCCGATGAAAGATTTGGTGAAGATGCTTTGCGAATGTTGCGCGCCGTGCGGTTTTCTACCACACTTAATTTTGTCATAGAAGAAAAAACTGCCGAGGCGATTAAAAAAAATAGCGCTTTGCTAAAAGCTATTTCACAAGAAAGAATTCGTGACGAATTGGTAAAAATAATTATGTCATCGCGTGCCCACGAAGGCGTCGAACTTTTACGAGAGCTTGGACTTTTGCAGTTTATTATTCCGGAACTTTTGGAAAACTATGGCGTTTCGCAAAATAAGCACCATATTTATGATTGCTATCAGCATGCCCTCAAGGCCCTAGAATATTCTGCTGGCAAAAAATTTAGCTTAGAAGTGCGTTTGGCCTCGCTGTTTCATGATATCGGTAAACCCCGTGCCAAAGCCGGTGATGGCAAAGAGTCCACTTTTTATAATCACGAAATGATTGGCGCCAAAATGTCCTATCAAATTTTGCGTCGTTTGTGCTTTTCTAATAAAGAAGTTGATAAAATTGTGTCCCTAATTCGCTACCATATGTTTTATTATAATGTGGACGAAGTCACCGAGTCATCGGTGCGTCGCTTAATTAAAAACATCGGTCCGGAAAATATTAATGAACTTATGCAATTACGCGAAGCCGATAGAATCGGCAGTGGTGTGCCTAAAGCCGAGCCGTATAAATTAAGGCACTTAAAATATATTATTGATAAAGTTTCCAAAGATCCGATTTCGGTCAAAATGCTTAAGATTGATGGCAAAGAAGTCATGGATATTTTAAAGATTACCCCTGGGCCAAAGATAGGGCAAATTTTAGATGTCCTACTTAGTTTTGTTTTGGATGACCCAAAAAGAAACACCAAAAAATTGCTGACAGCCGAAGTTTTAGAATTAGCCAAATTACCAGAAAAAGAATTAAAGGAACTGGCCGAAAAAGGCAAAGAAGAAAAATTTGAAGTGCAAAAAGAGGAGGATGAGAAAATAAAAACCAAATACTGGGTAAAGTAGGTCGCTTCTGGAATTTCTTGACGTAAAAGACATCGGGGCTAGAGACTATCTGGAAAGCTTCTTTCGATGATATTTTTCAAATTCTTGAGTGAAAATTTGATAGAATTTGGAGGTTTGTGCCTGTCATAAGCTGACAAATTATAACAAATTTTTTAACCAAGAATTTGAAAAATAGCGCGAATATGAGCTTTCCAGATAGTCTCCTCAAGGCGAATGTCTTTTGCATCAAGAAATGCCTTCGCTTTGGTGGAGGTTTGCCAGCCATGCATTAATTTATTGCGATAAAATTAGCCTGCGGGCTATGTGGCTGGAAAGGAGTAAAAATTTAATTTAAGTTTTATGGAAAAGATGCAGAAGAATATTATTTATCCCAAAGTTTCTTTTTGGGATATTACTCGCGCCTTTTGGCGGGGAATTCGGCCACAAAAGTGGTCGCTGTTTTTTCTTTTATTTTTGGTTTTGGCGATTAACATTATTTCGGTAATTACCCCGCTTTTTTATAAGCAGTTTTTTGATGTGATTACGCTCGCTCAAGATAAAGCCCAAACTGCCCAATCTTTAATTTGGATTATTACCCAAATTGCGATTTTGCACGGGATTGTTTGGGTTTTATACCGTTTACACGCGGTTTTTACCGCTGGTTTTCAATCCAGCACGATGGCGCGCTTAAAACAGCAATCTTACGATTATTTGATGAAGCATTCTTATGGGTTTTTCACTAATAATTTTACTGGTTCAATGGTGCAAAGGGTCAATCGGTTTGCCCGTTCTTTTGAAAGAATTTCGGACCAAGTTTTTTGGGATATGTTTTCGCTGGCAATTCGGGTGACTTCTATTATTATCATTGTTTATTTTATTAATCAGTGGGTGGCGCTCGTAATTTTGGCGTGGTCAGTGGTTTTTGTGGCATTTAATATCTTTTTTTCAAGGTGGAAAATAAAATACGATTTAAAAGTGGCGGAGGCGGATTCCAAAGCCACCGGTTATTTGTCTGATACGATTGCCAATCAAAACGCGGTTTCGCTTTTTGCTAAATTTAATTTTGAATCGCAAGGTTATAAAAATGTGACTGATGCGCAGGCCAAAATCACCCGATTTAATTGGAATTTGTCGGCAGTGATAGAAGCGGGTCAGGCGCTTTTGGGTTTTAGTATCGAATTTTTCTTGTTTTATTTTACGATAAAATATTGGCAACAAGGTTTAGTGACGGTTGGGTTTTTTGTTTTACTTCAAGCTTATTTGATTAATTTAATAGACCAGCTTTGGGGATTCACCCGAGTAATCCGGAATGTGTATAGTGCCTACGCCGATGCCAAAGAAATGGTGGAAATTATGAAATTACCTCACGAAATTGTGGATGTGCTAGGGGCGGGCGATTTGGCGGTAAAAAATGGTGCGATTGAATTTAAAAAACTGCAGTTTAGTTTTAATAAAACTCGCAAGGTGCTAAATAATATTAATTTGGTGATAAAGCCGGGTGAAAAGGTGGCGTTAATCGGGCCATCGGGTGCCGGCAAAACCACTTTTATTAAATTATTATTAAGACTTTATTCACCAACTTCTGGGCAAATTTTAATTGATGGGCAAGATATTCAAATGGTGACGCAAGATAGTTTACGCCAAAATATTTCAATGGTTCCGCAAGATCCGGTTTTGTTTCATCGGACTTTGGCAGAAAATATTGGATATGGTAAACCCAATACAACAAAAAAAGAAATTGAGCGGGCCGCCAAATTGGCCCACTGCCACGAATTTATTAAAAATTTGCCGTTTGGTTTAGAAACTTTTGTGGGTGAACGAGGTATTAAATTATCGGGTGGAGAGCGTCAGCGAGTGGCAATTGCGCGGGCGATTTTAAAAAATGCCCCGATTTTAATTTTAGATGAAGCGACTTCGAGTCTTGATTCGCATTCAGAAATGTTAATTCAAGATGCTTTAAGCAACTTGATGAAAAATAAAACCACGATTGTAATTGCTCACAGGTTATCCACCATCCAAAAAATGGATAGAATTGTGGTAATTGATGGCGGAAAAATTATTGAAGAAGGTGGTCACAGCCAGCTTTTGCAAAACGAAAAAAGTTTATACAAGAAGCTTTGGACTCTACAGGCTGGCGGATTTTTAGCGGAGGAAGATGAAGATCCCGCCTCCGCTGAAAGCTCCGACGTAGCGAAGGAAGAAGTTGAAGAAGAATAAAAAACGGCGCCCGCGGGCGCCGTTTTTTAAAATTCCAAATTATACAGCTTCTTCTCCATGAGTTTCTGGAGATACCATACAGCATTCTTTTGCCATTTTACCTGATCCGCAAAAACACATTTCTTCTTGTCCACAACATTCTCCATATTTTTTGCCAGAACCGCATGAGCAGTCGGCAGTTAATTTAGCTTTTTGTGCTTCATCCATAATGTCTTGTAACTTAATTCTTAAATCTTGAAACTTTACACCAGGTGTTTTTAAGTTTTAAGATTCAAGTTTTAAGCTTTATAAATTAATTTGTAGACCTTTACTCTTACTATAATATCATTTAACATTATATTAAACAAATAAAATAAATATAATTATTATGAATGAAGAAATTTTAACTCCAAAAAGAAATTTGCCACGAGATTTATTTTTGCATTTGTTTAACATTGTGGCGCTTTATTGGTTTGCGGTCAGTTTTATTACGCTTTGTTGGCAATACATCAATTATTTTTTCCCCGACGCTTTAAATTATAATTATGGATTTAGTTATTCAATGCGATTTGCGCTGGCATCTTTGTTTGTAGTTTTTCCACTTTTTATGTTAACTTCTTGGGTGTTAAATAACATTTACAAAAAAGAATCGGAAGTGCGTGAATCCAAAATCAGAAAATGGCTTATTTATTTAACTTTATTTATTACTGCGTTGGTTGTTGTGGGCGATTTAGTTTATATTTTAAACACTTTCTTTAATGGAGAAATTACTGCCAGATTTACCCTCAAGGCTCTTTCTATCATTGTGGTGGCAGTAGTTATTTTTGCTTATTATTTAGACGATGTGAGAAAAAGCGCGCCGTCAACCGTAACCAAATATTATGCGTGGGTGGTTTCAATAATTACTATTATTGCCATTGTGGGAGCATTTTTCATTGTGGGCTCTCCCATGACTGCACGCTTGGCAGGATTTGATCAACAAAGAGTTTATGATTTGCAAAACATTCAATCACAGGTGGTAAATTATTGGCAAAGAAAAGGCGTTTTGCCAAATAATTTGACAGATTTAAATGATTCTATTTCCGGATATGTAGCACCAGTGGATCCTGAAACTAAACAGCCTTATGAATATAGCGTTAAAGATGCGCAGAAATTAAATTTTGAAATTTGTGCGGAATTTAAAACAGAAAATAAGGTAAATAACCCTCAAGGCTCCAAGCCAATTCCAGCAGGATATTATGATATGTATTCCGAAAATTTTGACCACAGCATAGGGCGAAATTGTTTTGATAGAACGATTGATAAACAATTGTACCCACCAATGCCAAAATAATGGATACTCGGGAACTCGGACAATTAGGTGAGCGATTGGCTTGTGAATATCTTGTTGATAACGGGTATAATATCTTGGGGAAAAACTGGAGAATAAACTTGGGAGAAATTGATATTATTGCGCAGAAAAAATCGCCGTTTTGGCGATTTTTTTTGCGCAACAATAACCCGGTTTGCTTTGTGGAGGTTAAAACAATTGTAAATAATCGTAATTTTTTTCCGGAAGAAAAAGTGGATTTTAGAAAACAAAGAAAATTAAAGCAGTTGGCAGAAATTTGGCTGGTAAAGAATAAATTTGCTCAAGATTATCCTTATCAAATTGATATTGCCGGGATTGTGGTTAATGAAAGCACCAGAATCGCAAAATTGCATTACTTTAAAAATGTTGTAAGGGAAGACTAGTCGTCATTGCGAGGCGCACCGAAGTCCCGGTCACGAATTGACCGAGGATCATCGATGAAATCGGGACAATCTAAAAATTGGATTGCCACACCGCCTGCGGGCGCCTCGCAATGACGGGCAATGAATTTAGGGCTGTGGATAACTTTGCTATTGACCCACTTTTTTGATTTGATATAATCAGCGTAGGCAAACTAATATTTAATCTTCACAGGTTTTATATCGGTAAGTCCATTAGTTCTTTCCACTCCCCCCAAACCCCTTATATTCCAATCCCAACCCAAAAAGCCTCATCAAACGAGGCACAAGACACGATAAAAAGACTTCCAAAAGAGGTCTTTGTTCATCTCTAGAGATGAAAAACATTTCCGAATCGTGTAATGATTCGGGAATGAGATGCAAAAGACTTTGCGACTTCGATTTAAGAAATACTTAAGACACCTTTTTTCAGTTTTAATCAGTTGTAGGCATTTCCTAAGTTAAAGTTTGAAAGTCTTTTTGCATGTATTTTTCTGAAGAGTTGACACTAAACCTAAATTTTGCTACATTAAAGGTAATAAATCACCTGATCTGAACTTTGTCTGCTTGAACGCGGACTTTTTATTTAAATAATAAAATCCGAAGCACGAAATCCGAAATCCGAAACAAATTCTAAATTCAAAATCTGAATTTTCAAAACACGTTTCGAATTTCGATATTCG